>JBIKIK010000122.1:0-5230 GCA_044361655.1 Luteolibacter sp.
CTGTCTTCGAGTCTTCTGTCTTAAGTTTTTTTCCAAATCGAAACGCCGAGGCGCGGAGCGCGCAGAGGACTTCGCGGAGAAAAAATTCAGACCACATTCAATTTGTCTGGGAAATAGTATGCGGTGGAGCGCCCCGTCTTCGCGGTTCGATTTGATTCCATCAAATACACAATTTGTCTGGGTAATAGTAGAAATAGTAGAATCCCTCCACATTCGCATTCGCGTTCATTCACGGTTTGAGGTGTTTCTTCAAAGAGTCGGCGCAGCGGGCCGCATCGCCCTACCGGGCTTGAGAGGTGGGCTGGTGCAAAAATTTCTCTTTTTTAACCTTTGCGTAATTTTTTCCCTTGCGCGGATGCGGAATGTGAATTACCTGTCCCGCGTCGCAAGACAAGGCGGTCCGACTGAGATGCCCTTCAGGTTATTGGGTTTTTCCTGTTGGGATGATCGGTCGGGCCGCTTCTTTTTTACCGAGCTGGCCAATGGCGAGCTGATCCAATCCACCGCCCCAGACGGGGATTTTCCCGCGAAATGGGGATTGGGCCAAGGCCTCAAATCTGCTAGAAGTGAGCCATGAGATTGATCCGATTTGGTGATTCTGGCCGCGAAGAGCCGGGGGTCTTGCTGCCGGACGGGCGGCGAATCGATGCCAGCGGCGAATTTCACGATTACGACGAGGGGTTTTTTGCCTCAGGCGGGCTTGAGGGGCTTGCCGAGTGGGTGGCGGATGGTTGCCCGGGCGGGGCCTTGATCGACCCCGCGGCGCGGCTGGGCCCACCGGTGAACCGTCCGTCGAAGATCGTCTGTGTCGGGAAAAATTATTTGGATCATGCCAAGGAAATGGGTGGCGAAATCCCCTCCGAGCCGGTGCTTTTCATGAAGGCCAGCAGCGCGTGGAGTGGTCCGCACGACGATGTGATCATTCCGCGTGGCGGCACCAAGATGGATTACGAGGTTGAACTCGCCTTGGTGATTGGCCGGACGGCGTCGTGCATCGACGAGCGTGAGGCGATGGATCATGTCGCGGGATACTCGGTTTTTTGCGATTACTCCGAGCGGGCGTTTCAATTGGAGATCGGCGGTCAGTGGACCAAGGGCAAAAGTGCCGACAGTTTCGCGCCGATGGGGCCATGGTTGGTGACGGGCGATGAGGTCACTGACCCGCAAAAACTTCGGCTGTGGTGCAAGGTGAATGGCGAGCTGCGGCAAAACAGTTGGACCGGCGACATGATGTGCTCCGTGCGGCAGTTGGTCGCATACATCAGCCGCTTCATGACCTTGTTGCCGGGCGATGTGGTCGCGACCGGAACGCCGGCGGGCGTGGCCTTGGGCATGTCGCCGCCGCGCTACCTGCAGGCCGGGGATTTTGTCGAGTGTGGCATCGAGGGCCTTGGGGAGTTGGCGCAACGCGTGGTGGCGAACCATCAATCATGAAGGCTGGTTTTTCCAAAACCTGGAAAGCCCTGCTTTCGTGGCCGAAACCACCAGGCGAGCGCTACGCCGCCTGTGAATTTTGCGACACGCTGCACGAAGCGGGGACGCTTGAAGAAGGGGCGGCCGCGCGCTGCACCCGCTGCGGTACGGTGCTTTACCAGAACCGCGTGGCTTCGCTGACGAGGGCCTCGGCGTGCTCGCTTGCGGCATTGATCCTGATGGCGCTCGCGCATGTGTTTCCCTTTCTCACGATGGATGCCGCGACGCTGCGCAAGACCCTCACGCTGCTGGGTGCGGCGGTGGCGTTGATCGATGAAGGCACGCCCCTGCTTGGCATCGCGATCGTACTTTTCACCATTGTCGCGCCCTTTGTTCTGGCTGGCGGGATGCTGTATGTGAGTCTGCCGCTGATGTTTGGTCGTCTGCTTCCCGGCTCGTTCACGATCGCGAAGTGGATGCACCTCAGCGAGCCATGGAACATGGTCGAAGTATTCCTGCTCGGTGTGCTGGTGAGTTTGTTGAAATTGGCGCAAGTGGCGGATGTCACTTTCGGCATCGGCTTCTGGGCCTTTGCTGGCCTGATGCTGTGCATGGCATTCGCAGTGGCGGGCATCGACCGCGAAGAACTTTGGGACCGCATGGAGGTGGCGCGAAGATGAAGGAGCATTTTGAAAAAGCGGCCGACCGCGGGCTTGCAGGCTGTCATGTCTGCGGCCGTGTGGCGGAGGTGGCTTTGGGAAATTGCCCACGCTGCAACACCAAGCTCGAGCTGCGCAAACCCAACAGCATCCAGAACACCGTGGCGCTGATGGCGGCGGCGGCAGCCCTTTACATTCCCTCGCACATCTTGCCGATCATGACCGTGGTCGAGATCGGTGTGGTGACACCCAACACGATCATCAGCGGCATGATGACCTTCTGGCGCACCGGCGCTTATCCGATCGCGATCGTGATTTTTGTCGCCTCAATCCTCATTCCGATCCTCAAAATCGCGGCTCTGAGCTGGCTCTGCGCGGCCGCGGCCGGCTGGATCCACCCCTCGCCGACGGCGCTTGGACGGCTGCACGGGGTCACCGAGTTGCTCGGTCGTTGGTCGATGATCGACATTTTCGTGGTCGGCATCCTGGTCTCGCTGGTGCAGTTGGGAAACTACATGAGCATCACCCCCGGGCCGGGAGCGCTTGCATTTGCAGGGGTGGTCATGCTTACCATGTTCGCGGCGATGAGCTTCGATCCCCGTTTGCTGTGGGACCGGCTCGATGAAATGGCCAAGGATCCACCGACCACCAAAGACCAAAGCCCTTGAGCGATACCCCGACATCACCAAAAACACCCAAGCCCGAGATCCAGCGTGCCAAGCGCTGGAATGCCGTGTGGGTGGTGCCGATCGTGGCCCTGCTCCTTGGCATCTGGTTGCTCTATCGGAATTTCACCGCGCAAGGCGAGGTTGCTCATGTGCGCTTCGAGACGGCTGACGGCATCGAGGCGGGAAAAACCGAAGTGCGCTGCCGCTCGGTGAAGGTCGGCATGGTGCGACATGTGAAACTGGCGGATGATTTGAAATCGGTGATGGTCGATGTCGAGATTGATCGCGATGAAGAAAACCTGTTGCGCAAAGGCACGCGTTTCTGGGTCGTGCGTCCACGCATTACTGGCACTGAACTTTCAGGCGTCTCGACACTGATCACCGGCGCTTACATCGAGCTCGATCCGGGCCCAGCGGATGCGCCGCTGAGCGAAAATTTCAAAGGCCTTGAAACACCACCGGCGACAAACCGCAATGTGCCGGGTTTGCGGCTCACGCTCGTCGCCGATCAGGCTGGATCGCTCGCCACCGGCGCGCCAATTTATTTTCGCGGATTTGAAGTCGGCCGCATCGAAGGCCGCAAGTTGAGCAATGATGGATCGCAGGTCAGCTACGATGCCTTCATCAGCAAAACCTACAGCGGCCTAGTCACGGAAAACACGCGCTTCTGGAACACCAGCGGCATCGACATCAGCGCCGGTGCGGATGGCTTCAAGCTGCGAACGCCATCATTCCAAGCGATGATTTCCGGCGGCGTTTCCTTCGGCGTGACCCAAGGCGAGGAACCCGGCATCGCCGCAGCCGATGGCGGCTCGTTCACGCTCTACAAGGATGAGGAAGCGGCAAAAAAATCGTCCTTCGATCCGACGATGCGCCTGTTGTTGCTGTTTGATCAAACCGTGCGCGGCCTCAGCGAAAGAGCTCCGGTGGAATACCGCGGCATCACGATCGGCCGCGTGTCGCGCATTTCCTTCGACCTCATGCCCGGCGCGCAAAACATGTCGGTGCCGGTGTTGATCGAGATCGATCCGCGCCTGATGGTTCCGGAAAATCCAAACAAGGACAAAGATGCCGACATGGCATTCATTCGGCAAGCGGTCGACAAAGGCCTGCGCGGTGCGTTGAAAACAGGCAGCCTCATCACCGGTGCGCTTTTTGTGGATCTCGATTATTACGACGATGTCGTGCCGCGAAGCATGGGCAAGGTCGGCGAGTTCGACACCGTGCCGACGGTTTCATCCGGCCTCGCGCAACTTGAAGCGAAACTTTCCGCCGTGCTCGACAAGTTCCAAGCATTGGAAATCGACAAGGCCGTGACCGGCATCGGCGCCGCTGCCAAGGAAATCGAAGCGACCGCTGCTGCCACACGCAAGTCGGTCTCGAGCCTTGGACCCGATGGCCCGATGCAAGGCGACATGCTGCGCGTGCTCGACGAACTGCGCGCCTCGCTGCGCTCGCTCAAATCGGTCACCAACACCATCGAGGAGAAACCCAACTCTCTCATCTTCGGCCGCGAGTCGTCGAACAACCCGGTGCCGAAAGCCGCCCGCTGAAACATCCACCGCCGCCATGATCACCCGCACTCTTTCCCTGCTCATCGGCATCCTGCTCGCGGGCTGCGCCTCATCGTCCAAATCATTCTATGTCCTCACCGCCGATGGATCCGCGCCCTCGGGCAGCGGCATGGGCATCGGCGTTGGGCCCATCGCGTTGGCCGAATACATCGACCGACCAAACCTCGTGATCGCAGAGTCGCCCAACCAACTCAGCATCGCCGACGACCACCGCTGGGCCGGCGATCTCGCCTCATCGGTCGCACGGGTCACTGCCGCCAACCTTGGCCGCCGACTCGGCACCGGCAATGTGCGCACCTACCCATGGCGCGATGACAACGGCCTGCGTTATCAAGTGACCATCGACATTCGCCAGCTTCACGGATCAGGCGACGGCCATGCGGTCATCGAAGCCGGCTGGCGCCTCTATGCCTTGCCCGAACGCAGGGTCGCCGCGGCAAGAACCTTCGTCGATCGCGAGCCTTTGCAAGCGGACGGCTACCCGGCACTTGTCGCCGCTCAATCGAAGTTGCTCTCGAGGCTCGCCGCCGACATCGCATCGGCAATGAAGTAATCTGCAAGCGAGACGCGAAAAATTTTCAAGCGGCGATCATGCTCAAAGTTTACGGATATCAAAAATGCAGCACTTGCCGCGACGCGCTCAAATGGCTCGACGCTCATGACATCAAGCACGAGGTCAAAGCCATTCGCGAAACACCACCGACAGTGGCCGAACTCAAAGTCGCACTCGATGCCGCCCATGGTGACCTGCGAAAAATTTTCAACACCTCGGGCATGGACTACCGCGCACTCGGCCTCAAGGACCGCCTGCCAAGCATGAGCGAAAACGAGGCGCTCGAAATGCTCTCGACCCACGGCAATCTCGTGAAGCGCCCCTTCGTCATCGGCGATGGCACCGCGCTCGCCGGCTTCAAGG
>JBIKIK010000123.1:0-5216 GCA_044361655.1 Luteolibacter sp.
TGGAGGAATACGCTGCCGAAAAGGAAATGCCATGGCCGCAGCTTAAGTTTGATCAGGTGGACGACTTCAAAAAGGATTTTAAGCATGGCGTCGCTGGCATCCCGTCGGTCATCGTTTGCGACCTCGAAGGCAAGAACCTTGGAAACTTCCGTAGCGATCTCAACAAGCTGGCGGAGCTCGTGAAATGATTATGTCCCACTCACCACTCGAAGAATCTGTTGCTTCGCACGAAACCCCGGGCGTGAAATTTTTCTCGCCATTTACGGTCACGCCCGAGCTTGAGGCCGAAGCGGACGAGCGAATTGCGCATTACGCGGCGAGCAAGCGGTCCGCGACATTGCCTCTGCTGCACATCGTGCAGCATCATTTCGGATTCATCTCCGCGCCGGCGATCGAATGGGTTGCCGCCAAGCTTGAGCTTGAACCGATCAAGGTGCTTGAGGTGGTGACCTTTTATCCAGGCTTTCGTCAATCTGCTCCGGGAAAATTTCACATCCGCGTATGCCGCACGCTTTCTTGCGCGATGGGCGGATCCTACGAACTCATGGAGCGTCTCTGCGAGCTGACCGGCATCGATCGCTCGCATGCCGACTCGCATCATCATCCGATCTCCGTTTCGCCTTGCGGGAAATTTTCCGTCGAGTTTGCCGAGTGTCTTGCGTCCTGCGGCACGGCGCCGGTTTGCATGGTCAACGACGATTTCCATGAGGGTGTTGCCCCGGTAAAAGCTGAGGCGCTTCTCAAATCCTACGGGTCCTGACGCTTGCCTTATCCCAATCGCAAGCCTCACGGCTCATTGCAGACATCGACGAGCGGTTTGCCGCAGGAGAGAATGGCGAAGTCGTCGTAGGTGGGTTTTTCCGCTGGTGGCCAGAAGATGCCTGCCTGAATTTGATTGGCTATCCACTGGGCGCTCTTCATCGCCGAATCGAGATCCTCTTGGCTGAAGTCGGGCCACTCGCTGATGCAGACATCTTTTTTGGTCGCGCCGATATGGAAATAAGCCGGGTAGGCGAGCGTTTGCTGGTCTTGCATTACCGCCTGCGAATAGAGGGCCACTTGCAGGTCGATCCAGCGGTGGGGTTCGGGTTTGGTTTTTCCGGGCAGCGTGAAAAATAGCGGGCAGTCATCTGCGGCGAGGTGAGCTGGTCGTTCCTGGCGGGCGTTTTCCTTTTTGATGTGTGCCTGCCTCACCGGATCGATCTTGCCTGTTTTATAATCCACCACCCGGAGCGCGCCGGTTTTTTCATGTCGGTCGATGCGATCGATCTGCGCTGTGATTGTGAAGTCTCCCAATTCGATTTTCACTGGAGATTCCACTTCGATGATTTGCCATCCCATGTCGCGTTGTTCCGCCTGGATTCTTGCCGACCATTCGAGCCGCTGGCGCAGGGCTTCGGTCTGGATGCGGATGGCGAGTGCTGGTGATTTGCCGTGGAATTGGGCGACGGCTTCATCGAGTCGCGAGGAGAACCAATCGCTGATAAATTCCGAATCGGTCGATTCCTTGGCGACGGCGTCTTTGCCGAATTCTTCGAGAATCCGATGCGGGATGGTGCCAAAGTCGCGGGCATTCCATTCCTTGCGCTCTGGTTCCATCGCTTGCATGCCGCAGAGGTGTTTGAGGTAATAGCGAAACGGGCATGAGATGTAGGTGCGCATGGTGCTGGCGCTCATCCTGTTTTTCGGTGCATGACGCGGTGCCTGCCATACCCAATCGCGTTCCCACACGAGTGAGGATTCGGGTGGTTGGATTTCCTTGAAAAGGCTCTTCACCCGTTGCGGAAGTTCTTCGGGCGTGGTGTTGAGCAAAAGCCGTGATGGCAAAAGCGCTTCACCGCGTGCGCCGGATTTTGCACAAAGGATATCGACGCGTCCGTTGTTGCGGCGGGCCTCGATCATCGAGTGAAAGAGAAATGCGTCGCGTGCGGCGCGTTGGTTCGCGGTGATGAGGCCGAGCCACTGACGAGCATTTTCACCGAGCCATGGGTCGTTGGAAATGGCAGCCGGCACACGACCTTCGTTCATGCCGCAAAGCACAAGGTGCATGCCGGGTTCGAAGAACAACTCAAGCCAACCCTGAATGTCGATCACGCGGTCTTCAGGCGGTTTCGGCACGGGCGAGGGAGTTTGCGAGAGCATCAGCGAGACCCAGAATTCCGGCTTGCGATTCATGCGGCGCATCAATGGCGCGGCACGCTCGATGAATTCCTGCATCGCGCCAAACTCAGGACCAGGGGCTTCCTCTCGCTCGGCGAACAATTTCAGCATGTCATCGATCGCCTTCTCGGCGCCATCGCGCACAAAGGCGTCGCGATGTTTTTCAAATGACAGCAAAGCGGGTAAGAGTCGCTTTGCTGATTGCTTTTCACGCTCGCGCAGCGGCGAGGTTGCATGGCTCAAGCGCCGGAGGTCATCGCTGCCGGCGATCATGTAATCATGGCGAAGTTGCGCGAGATAGGAAGCAATATTGGCGCGTTGCGTGCCAACGATTGCTTCAGTTTCCGGCAGCGCGAGCAGATCGGCTACAATCTTCAGATCGGGCTTTGCGAGCCATTGCGACCAGATCGCAAACCAACGTGCGATGCCGGTCTCGATGCTGCGTGCGCCGGGGTGAAAGGCGGACCAACCATTTTCGCTGAAGCTTCGGGCGAGCACTTGGCCATCGCTGGCATCGCCGCTGCCGATCGCGAGTTCGGGTGATTCGGTGCGGGCCTCGGCGACCAATCGCAGTGCTTCGCTCGCTTGCTGTTTTGAATCGGCGACCAACAACACCGACCCGTGATCGCCCTCGGGTAGAATTGAAATTTTTTCCGACCATGCGGGCAGGGGGGTGCCGAATTCGCAAAATAGCTCGGCCTCGTCGGAAGGCGCGCCGATCAACGCGATTTTTTGCAGTGCTGACTCTTGCAACGCCTTTCGCAAAATCGGCGGCAACTCCGAGAGGCCTGCCAAAACGATGCGGCTGATGTCGCCGGGCAGTGAAATGCCACGCGCGAGGATGCGGCTGCGGCTATCATAGCCCCACTGGCGGAGTTTGGACTCCATGGTTTTTTCGAGCCGCTTGAGGCACGCCCAGCGTTCCGCTTCGATCGATTGACCCAACATCGCTGCGGCTGCCTCGAGGGTGAGCCCGCTTTCCTGTAGCGATCGGCGCAAGGCCACAAATTCCAGCGCCATGGCCTCGGCCCAGGATCCGCCTTTTTCGGGCGGCTCGGGAAGCAAGGCAGCGAAGGAGAACCAATCGTCGATCTCCTCGAGAGTCGCGAGCCATGCAAGTTGTTCGACCCATTCTACCGCGACCGTGGGGTCCGGAGTTCTGAGCAGAGAGCCGGGGGTCACGATTTTTGGCGATAGCAGGGCACCCGCCTGTTCGGCCATCGCCTCACGCAAGCGCCGGCCTGCCTGCGAGGTTGGCACAATGACCAAGGTCGACGGCAAGGCATCGCGATCAGCTAGAAGTTCATCCGCCGCCAGACCAAGAAATGGCTTATCCCAACCCACAAAAACGCGCTCGATTGTCATCGATGCTAATCCTAACGAAATCACTCGCGGGTTGAATCAAATTCAATGCAAGACGCATGGAAATGCTAGCGTGCCGCGATAAAAAAACGGGCCTGAACCGAAATGCGGTCCAGGCCCGGGGAAATCGATGATTTGGCGCGATGCTTATTCGGAGGCCTCGGCAACGGCGACAGCCGGTGCGTTCGAGTAACGCCAGCGGATCTTGTTGCGCTTCGATGCGGAACGGAGCTTGCGCTGCTTGCGCTCGGTGGGCGTTTCAAAGGCGCGGCGGCGGCGCATTTCCTCGAGAATGCCTTCGGCATCGAGCTTGGTTTTAAGCCGCTTGAGAGCCCGGTCGACGGGTTCGCCTTTTTTCAGATTCACTCCACGCATGCGTCGTTTGTTGGTTGTTAGGTATGGCCCGTATTTGTTCGGGGGCGGGTTTTTTAGTGAATCAGCCCGCCATGTCAAGTCGGATCGGTCGGGAAAATTAGAAAAATGCGTGATTGCGGCTGGCTGTCCTCGCGTCTATGGTCGCGCAGCCTCCGACATGGCCACATCTGGCTTTTGGAGGTACACCATCCAAGCTCATGTACCGCATCCCCTTTGACCGAGTCAACTGGACGACCAGCTCATTTCTCATCGGCACCGCCCTGATCGCCCTTTTTGGCCTGCCAGTTTATCTTTATCACTACGGCGCCAACTGGTTCTTGGTGGCCCTGTTCTTCTTTTACCTGATCGCCACCATGATGAGCATCACGGTCGGTTATCACCGGCTGTTTTCGCACCTCGCCTTCAAGGCCAAGCTACCGGTGCGGGTTTTCACGCTCATTTTCGGTGCCTGTGCCTTTGAAAACGCCTGCCTCGACTGGGCGTCCGATCACCGCCGCCACCACAAGCATGTCGACCATGATGGCGACCCCTACGACATTTCGAAGGGCTTCATGTGGGCCCACATCGGTTGGCTCATGTTCAAGCTCAACCCCGAGCCACCGATGGACAATGTCAACGACCTCCGCAAGGACAAGTGGGTCATGTGGCAATATCGCTATGTGCATTGGATCGGCCTAGTCGTGGGATTGATCATCCCTTCGGCACTCGGCTACGCGTGGAATGCCTCGCAAGGGCTGGATCCATGGATCGGTGCCCTCGGCGGATTCTTGATCCCGGGCATCGCCCGCATCGTCGTTGCGCAGCACTGCACCTTCTTCATCAACTCCCTCTGCCACACCGTGGGGCGTCAGCCTTACTCAACGAGCCACAGTGCGCGTGACAGCGCGGTGATGGCCTTCCTCACCTTCGGCGAGGGCTATCACAACTACCACCATGAGTTCCAGCATGACTATCGCAACGGCGTGAAGGCATGGCAGTGGGATCCCTCGAAGTGGACGATCTGGACGCTTTCCAAACTTGGCCTCGCCGATGGCCTGCGCAGGGTGCCGGACAGCAAAATCTTGCTCGCCGAGATGCGTGAGGCCCGCCGCAAGGCTGAGCTTCATCTCGAAGAGATCCGCCAGCAACAGCAACCGGGTCAGTGCCAGCGCGCCAGCGACAAGGTTCATGAGCTGGTCGAAAAACTCGCAGCGAACTATCACGAGCTGGAAAACGCGATTGCCGAACGCGTGCAACTTTCCCGCGAGGCGCTCAACCGTTGGCAAAACGAGACCCGCGGCATCATGCGCGAGATCAGCCGCATCCAGCTGCTGACGCCG
>JBIKIK010000124.1:0-5207 GCA_044361655.1 Luteolibacter sp.
TACATGGCCCGCGAAGGGCGCGATTTGCATGTCAGCAACAGCGGCATGCGGCTCATCGAGTTGGTGCGCGACATGAAGATCGAAGGGCTTTATTCGCCCAAGCTCACCGGCGATTGGGAGCACAAGCTGCACCTCATGGAACAAGGCGAACTCAAGCGCGACGAGTTCATGCGCGAGATCAATGCCTACACCGAAGAAATCGTCGGCAAGGCAAAGGGCCGCGCCGAGGATGCGAAGAACCAATCGTTTCCCGACCTCAATGTCGATTGCCCAGTCTGCGGCGCGAAGGGCCTGCGCCAAACCGATGCCACCTACGAGTGCCGTCAGCCCGAGTGCAAATTCAAGGCGAAGAAACACATCGCCGGGCGCTTGCTCAGCGAGGCCGAAGCCGCCGAGCTTTTCACCAAAAAATTTGTCGGGCCGCTCACCGGATTCAAATCGAAGTTCAACAAACCCTTCGATGCCGGCCTCGAGCTGGATGCGAAGTTCAAGATCAACTTCGTCTTCGACAATGACGACAAGGACGCCGCCGCGGAGCTCACCGAGGATCAGGTCATCGGCGAAGTCGAGCTGGCCGATGGACGCCACGTAAAACTTTACCAAACCGAAAAGGCCTATCACCTTCCGGAAATCGTCACGAAAAAGGAGCCCAACGGCATCCGCATCGGCAAGTCGATCCTCCAGCACGAAATTACGAGCGAGCAGGCGATCAAGCTCGTGAGCGCCGGCAAGACCGACCTCATCAAGGGCTTTGTTTCGAACAAGACGAAACGCAAGTTCGACGCATTCCTCACCTTCGATGCGAAGGAAGGGAAAATCGGTTTCGATTTCCCGCCGCGCCCAGCGAAGAAAGCTGCGACCAAAAAAGCCGCGGCCAAGGGAGCTGACGAATGATGCGGATCAGCCCGAGTGCTTGTCCTTCGCTTTGATCTCATCCGCGCTTTGGTTGACGAAGGCGGATGCACCGAGCGGATGACGATCGCCGATCAAGTGCTGCTTGCCTTGGCGGTAGAGGTCGACGAGGTGAGAGCCCGCGCGAACGGCGAGGGTCATGGTCGAGGGGTTCGACTGATGGAGAAAATTCGCCTCATGCTCGAGTGATGACTCTTCGCGTTCAATGTGGTCGAGCAGGATGTGGATTTTCTGCAGAGCAAGCGCGCCGTCGTGATCGCGATGTTGGAACTCGCTATAGTTTCGCTGCAACGCCTTGTATTCGACCTTCAAGGCATTGAGCCGGCGGTCGAGTGCACGCGAGGCGGGCTCGCCGATGTCGTGGAGTTCGGCGCTGAGTTTTTCAAGTTGTTCGCCGGCATTGGCGATTTGAGCATCGAGATGGTTTGCGGTACGATCGTTCATAACGGTTTTGGGTTTATCCAACTTTCAGTCTACTCCTCGTGCCAAAGCTCCGCAACCCGTTTCCCGCCCCGTTATAATGCGGCCCATCAAAGGATCGGGGCGAGGTCCGGCCTGGGCAGCCGCAGGCCCAGCAGGTGATGCGGCAGCGTGGTGATCATGTAAAAAACGATGCCAGCCACTGCCAGCGTGTGGGCATTGAATGGACCCAGCAGCCAGCAAATCGGGATGAGGCAAAGGACGGTGGGCACCATGAGCGGCAGGCTGATGCCATGCACGCGAACCAATCGGCGCACGAAACTTGCGGGCGCGGGCGGTGGCTCGATCACCACGCGCGTGCAGGCCAATCGCCGCGTGTGGCGGTACGCGTGCACGCCGAGGAAAAACATGCCCACCGCAAACAAGGGATCCGCAAAGACCGCAAGCATGGCAACCAACGCGTGCTCGATCAGATCAAAGCACGCCTTGCGCGCCCTGCCGCATCGCCATCTCGCGATCGCACCGACCACCGCAAAGCCCGCACCTGCAATGACGCCGAGCCATGATAGTTTTTGCAAATGAAGCAAGTCCGGCATCCACATGGTTTCGTGCTTCCATGCGAACGCATCGGCAATTTGCGCAAATGGCGCCCATGCCGCTTCAGGGCTTATCGCAAACACCGTGGCCAAAAGCAACAAGCCGCGACCCAACACGAATAACCAACGCACGAAAGAACCATCCGCATCGATTCGCAGCGCCGTCGCATCGGCCATGCCAAAGTGAAAGATGGTAAGCCCAAGGAAAAAAAGTGCAAAGACGCCCGGCTGCCAAATGAGAAACAGGGAGCAGGCAAGCATCAGCCCAAGGTAATCCGCAAAACCCGCAAGCTGGCGCATGAAAATTTTTTCACCGGCAAGCCGTGTCTTCACCACCCAATCGGCCGCGCCGTGAGGCATGCCAAAAATCGGCAAGGCCAACACAAATGGCCACGCGGCGAAGCGCTTCGTGATCTCGGGAGCGATGATGCCGATCGCGCAGCCGAGCAACAGCACCGCCCACGGCAAGGCCCGCGGACCGGACCACAGCGCTCGCGCCGAATTCAATGGTCCGGCTCGCTCAAGGCTTTCACACCCTGATAGCATGCGAGGCCGAAGAACACTTTGTTGATCACATCCGCGATATTGTAGCAAACCTCGCGCCAGCTTTCGCCATCAGCACCGCCGAGAGCCATTAGGAAACCCACGGGATAGATCACCCAACCAAGCAGGACATATAGTCGCATCGTTTCCAAGCTTCGCTGGATGCACGCCGGCGCGCTGGTCATCGCTTCGGAAACTTTGCTGTAAAGCATGTACACAATGTAGAGCCATGCGATGCAGCTCACCGCATACCACAGCCACCATTGACCGCTGCCGGTCTTGCTCTCCTCCGCGACCCATGCGGTGACGAGCATGACAAAAGCCCAGAAAACGAGCCCTCGGAACAACCTGGCACCCTTTTTGCCAAGGTTGAGCAAGAGTGGAAATTCCATCAGCAACAAAGGCACCGTGATGAGCCAGTCGATGTAGCGATAGGCGGTTGGAAATTGCCTTATCGTCGCACCGGCGATGCGATTCCCATTGGCATCAAATAGCGAAGCCACGCCTTCCAGATAGATACTGCTCATCCGCCAGTAATGAAAAGCCGCCACCGCGCAAATGATGCCGGCGACCGTCAGTGTCGTCTGGTACTGCCTCGGCACAGTCTTGCGCTGCAGCCAAAAGAACAAAGCACCGGCACCCATGGCGACCGTGGCCAACCAGAACAGGTACATGGTCACCCCTTCCATCGAGAGCCCCGCATTGAGCGCCTTCATCGTGGTCGACATGTCGGCAAGCGTCAGCACGGGGAAATTTAGCGCGAACAACTTGCCCTGCGGAAACAAGCCGCCGGTTTGTTTCTCGCAGCTTGCCGCATCATCCGGGCCTGCGCCGAACTCCTTCTCCGTGATGGTGTAAATTTTCATAATGAATTGGAGGGATCTCCAATGATCAATCTAATTCACCGCCACTGCCGCACAAGCGGCCTCGCATCACGCGATCGCGTGTGCGCTTAGGCCGCGACGATGTTGAGTAGCTTGCCGGGCACGAAGATGATCTTGCGAATGGTTTTGCCATCCGTGTGTTCGAGCACCTTCGGGCTTTGCAGCGCAAGCGACTTGACCGTTTCCTCGTCGGCATCCTTTGCCACCGTGAGGCGCTCGCGAAGTTTGCCATTCACCTGCACGACAATCTCGATCTCATTGCGCACCAAGGCAGCAGGATCGTAGGCCGGCCAGGTGGTCTCCGAGAGAAGAGAAGAGGGGCGACCGGTGATCGCCGCCACTCGCTCGTGGATTTCCTCGGTGAGGTGTGGGGCGAAGGGATTCAAAACCGTCAGGAACTGGATGAACTCCTTAAGCGGCACCACCTCTGCCTGGGTGAAGGCATTGGTGCAAATCATCATCTGCGAAATCGCGGTGTTGAAGCTGAGCTTCTCGATGTCCTCGCCGGTTTTCTTGATCGTCTCGTGCACGACGCGCAGGAGCTCCTTGTCCGTGCATTCGGTGTCCTTGATCTTGGCGGAAACCTGATGACTGCCGTCGCTTTCCTCGAAGGCGATGCGCCACACGCGCGCAAGGAATCGCGAGACCCCTTCGACGCCCTTCATCTGCCATGGCTTCACCTGTTCGAGCGGCCCCATGAACATTTCGTAAAGCCGCAAGGCATCGGCGCCATATTCGCGCACGACATCGTCGGGGTTCACGACATTGCCGCGCGACTTCGACATTTTTTGCCCGTCCTCGCCGAGGATGAGGCCTTGGTTGACGAGTTTTTGGAACGGCTCGGGCGTGCCGACATGGCCGAGGTCGAACAACACCTTGTGCCAGAAGCGCGCGTAAAGCAGGTGTAGCACCGCATGCTCGGTGCCGCCGACATAGAGGTCGACCATGCCCGTTGAAGCGCCCTTGCCGGACCAATACTGTTCGGCCTCTTTGGAAATGAAGCGGTCCTTATTACTAGGATCGCAGTAGCGGAGGTAATACCAGCACGAGCCAGCCCATTGCGGCATCGTGTTGGTCTCTCGGATCGAGCCATCGGGCAGTTGGACCCAATCGGTGGCCTTGCTGAGCAAAGGATCGGGAGTGCCGCTGGGCTTGTAATCGTCGAGCGGCGGCGCAAGCAGAGGCAGATCGGAATCGACGATGGCGTGATGATGCCCGTCCTTCCACACGATCGGAAACGGCTCGCCCCAGTAGCGCTGACGCGAGAAAAGCCAGTCGCGGAGTTTGTATTGGATGCGGCGCTTGCCTTTGTCGTTCGTTTCGAGCCAATCGATCATCTTCGCCTTGGCATCGGCAGTTGCGAGTCCGTCGAGTAAGCCGGAGTTCACCGCGATGCCAGGCTCGCAATAAGGGAGCGTGGGCGTCCCGCCCGCATCTTTCCCAGCCACCACCTGAATGATTGGCAGCTTGAATTTTTGCGCAAACTCGAAGTCGCGCTCGTCGTGTGCGGGCACGGCCATGATCGCGCCGGTGCCGTAGCCCATCATCACATAGTCGGCGATCCACACGGGGATTTCAGCGCCATTTACCGGGTTGATGGCATGGGCGCCGGTGAACACGCCCGACTTGTCCTTGTTGAGGTCGCCGCGTTCGAGATCGGACTTCGACGCGCAGGCTTTACGATAAGCCTCGACGGCCGCCTGTTGCGCGGGAGTGGTGATTTTTGCAACGAGCGGATGTTCGGGCGCGAGCACCATGTAGGTCGCGCCGAAGAGCGTGTCGGGGCGGGTGGTGAAGACTTCCACTTTATGGGAGTTTTCAGCAGGAGAGTCATCGCTTTTTGCTGAACTCT
>JBIKIK010000125.1:0-5168 GCA_044361655.1 Luteolibacter sp.
CCAAAATCGGTCTCGGCAAACCCACAGGCGTCGAACTCCCCGGCGAAAAACCCGGCATCCTCCCCGGCAGCGACACCTGGCTTAACTCCCACCCCGGCGCAACCATGACCGCCGCCCTCACGGCCATGCTCTCGATCGGCCAAGGCGACTCAATGGCCACCCCGCTCCAGATCGCCGCCATGACCGCCAGCATCGCCAACCGCGGCACCTACCTCCAACCGCGCATTGTCAAATCCGCCATCTCCGAAGAAGGCAAAACCCTCATCGCCGACAAACCAAAAGCCATCCGCAACCTCATCCAAGACGGCATCAAACCCGCCGACCTCCAACTGATCCGCAAAGGCATGTGGCTCGCCGTCAATTCCGGCGGCACCGCCGGCAAAGTCCGCATCGGCGATGCCGAAATCGCCGCCAAAACCGGCACCGCACAAACGGTCGAAAACGGCAAAAAATCCAACAACTCCTGGGTCACCAGCTTCGCACCCTACGAAGAACCCCGCTATGTGGTCTGCGTGCTCGCCCAAAACGCCGGATCCGGCGGCGGCGTCTGCGGCCCACTCGTCAACCTCATTTACAAAGGCCTCTTCGGCGACGAAAAAGACCAGCGCCTCCCACTCCGCGCCCAAACGGAATTCGCCGGCGACACCGACCGCATCGAAAACATCGACCTCCCCAAAAACGCTCTCGCAGAAATCCGCAAACCCGCCAATGGCGACGAACCCGACCTCGAAGAATACGAAACCGGCGACGAAGCCGGCATCCCATCCAACACCTCACCCAACATCACCATCCCACCCACACCCACTCTCACACCGGAAGTCGACTCCGAAGGAACTGTCATCCCAAGGGCACTTCCGGTGACCGAACCCTGATCCGCAACCCGCGGCAAACATTCAACATCCAACCATCATCAATATGATCCAACACATCAAAAGACTACTCGGCATCGGCAAACCCGATCCCATGCGCGGCAACAGCCTCATCATCAATGTGGAAAAACTCGAACGCCGCGTCGCACTCCTCGAAGACGGCATCCTCGAGGAATACTCGGTCGAACGCGAAGGCGACCAAAACATCGTCGGCGGCATCTTCAAAGGCCGCGTCAAAAACATCGAGCCCGGCCTCAAGGCGATGTTCGTCGATATCGGCCTCGATAAAAACGCCTTCCTCCACTTCTGGGACGCCATCCCCGCCGCACTCGATGCCGGCCTCGAAGAAATCCAACGCGAAGGCAAAAAGAAAAACGCCAAAAAAATTACCTCCAAGGACATCCCCGACATCTACCCGGTCGGCTCGGAAATCGTCATCCAGGTTTCCAAAGGACCGATCGGCACCAAAGGCCCGCGCGTCACCACCAACATCTCGCTCGCCGGCCGCTACCTCGTCCTCATGCCCTACACGGAGCAATTCGGCATCTCGCGAAAAATTGAAGACCCGAAGGAACGCACGCGCCTGCGCAAGATCGTCCAAAAACTTTCGGTCCCCGAAGGCATGGGCGTCATCATGCGCACCGTCGCCCAAGGCACTCGCGCCCGCCACTTCGTGCGCGACCTCGCCATGCTCCTCGAACAATGGGATGAAATCGAAGCCCGCCGTGAGGCAAACCCCGCACCCGCATGCATCTTCCAGGAACCCGGCCTCATCGAACGCGCCGCACGCGACTTCCTCACCGATGAAGTCAACCAAGTGATCTGCGACGACGCCCACACGACCGAAGCGATCCGCGAAATCGCCGGCAAAATTTCCCGCCGCGCAAAACGCCGCATCCACCACCTGCCCACCTCGACGCAGCCAATCTTCGAACGCATCAACATCCAAAAACAAATCGACGAGGCATTCTCACGGCAAGTCTGGCTGCCCTGCGGCGGCTATGTGGTGATCGATGAAACCGAAGCGCTCATCTCCGTCGATGTGAACACCGGCCGCAACCGCGGCGCCAAGGATGTCGACAAGATGATTCTCGAAACCAACATCGAAGCCGCTCGCGAAGTCGCACGCCAACTTCGCCTCCGCAACATCGGCGGTCTCGTCGTGATCGACTTCATCGACATGCGCCACCGCAAGGATCAGCAGGCAGTTTATAAAGCGATCAAAGACCGCCTCAAAAAGGACAAGGCAAAAACCCAAGTCCTTCAAATCTCGCCCATCGGCCTCATGGAAATGACGCGCCAGCGTCTCAACGAATCCCTCCGCGATTCGATGTACGAACCCTGCCCCTACTGCCAGGGCCGCGCCCGCGTGAAAACTCCCATGACGATGTCAGTGGAAATCCAACGCCGCCTCAACACGGTCATCCAAAAACACCGCGACACCGTCGGCGACATCATCATCGTCGTGAACTCGGATGTTCTCAACCGCTTCAAGAGCGAAGACTCAAAACTGCTCATGGAGCTCGAACGCTCGCACTCGGGCCGCCTGATCTTCCGTTCCGATCCAAGCCTCAACCGCGAACGCTTCGCGATCATCGATGCCAAAACCGAAAAATCTCTCGACCAGGGATAATTCGCTACCATCTTTGCCTTTCTGAGATTACAGCACCTGGCGACTCCCCCAAAACAAACTCCCCAATCAATGTACCGCAAAACCAAACTCATCTGCACCCTCGGACCCGCCACGGAATCGGAAGCCATGATCGGCAGCCTCATCGATGCGGGCTGCAATGTCTTCCGTCTCAACATGAGCCATGCGAAGCACGAGTGGGCAGCGGAAATGGTGAAGCGCGTACGCCGTGAGTCGCAACAGCGCAACGCCAACATCGCCGTGCTCTTCGACCTCACCGGTCCGTCGATCCGCACCGGCGACCTGCCTCAACCGATCGATCTCGCCGAAGGCGATGTGGTGGAGTTTCGCAAGGAAAACACCACCGCCACAGCGGAGAAATCCACCACGGTGAATTATGAAGGGCTGATGAATGATGTCTCGGTCGGCAACACGCTTGTCGTCGACAATGGTGCGCTCCTCATGCGCATCGATGAGGTGCAGGGCGACCGCATCCTATGCAGCGTCAAGACTCAAGGCACCATGGGTTCACGCCGTCACATCAATCTTCCTGGCGTGCGGCTCAACCTTCCAGCCCTCACCGAAAAAGACCACCGCGACCTCGCGCTCGCCGTGGAATGCGAGGCGGATTACATCGCCGGCTCATTTGTGCGCGATGCGGCCCATGTCCGCGAACTGCGCGAAACAATGAAGTCACTCGAAGGCGATGCGCAGATCATTGCCAAGGTCGAAGATCAAGAAGCCGTGCGCAACATCGATGCGATTATTCGCGAAGCCGATGTGATCATGATCGCCCGTGGCGACCTCGGAACTGAAGTGGAATTTGAAGAACTTCCGATCCTGCAACGCCGCATCATCAAACGCTGCCACGACCTCGGCACGCGCGTGATCGTCGCCACCCACCTGCTGGAATCGATGATTCATCAGCCGACACCCACCCGCGCCGAAGTCACCGATGTGATGAACGCCGCCTACGAGGAAGCCGACGCTCTGATGCTCTCCGGCGAGACCTCGGTCGGTCGATACCCGCTGCGCTGCGTCGAGGCGCTCGTGCGCATTTCCACCCGCATTGAACGCTCCGGCGGCCACGGCTTTGGTCAAGGCGTGCTCATGCGCGAGGAGCGCCAAAAAACCGCCCGCGCCGCTGTCACACTCGCCGACTCATTGCCCGATGCCCGATTGGTGGTGCTTACCCGCCGCGGCGTACTCGCCAACCAAGTCGCCATGATCCGCCCACGCACCGCCGGCTTCTACGCCGTCACCCCCAAGGAATCCGTCTGCCGCAAAATGGCCCTCACCCGCGGCGTGCGCCCGATCAAACTCGCCTTCTCCTCCAACATCGAAGAAACCATCCAGCGCGTCACCGAATTCCTCCTCAAGGAAAACCTCGTGCGCACCGGCACCCCGATCGTGATCGTCTCGGACATTCTCTCCGATCACTTCGCCGCCAACTCGATCCTGCTCCACCACGCTTGAGATTTTTTACTCGAGAAGCGCCAAGGCGCTTTCCTGCGGAGGGAGACAGAAGACCACGAGACAGAAGACAGAAGATGAAGAGGCCACCTCTTCAATTTCTTCCACTTCGATGTTCTCTCTTAGAGCAGTTTGCGAAAAGGTGTAGCTGGTGGAGCGAGAGGATTTTGGCTAGGGCAAGGCGTTGCGATGGAGTGGGTGGACATCCACGACTGAGCAAGAACGCAGCCTTGGACAAAATATCCCGCTCATTTCCCTAATTCGGCAAAGCCGCAAATTTCCCACACTTAACCCCAACCACCGGCTACAGATTTGAGCAAAATGCTCTATACCCCATTGACCATTGAACTCTTTCTTCCCCAGCACCCGAACGCCTCTTCCTCTTTTCTAGCTTCTTCTGTCTCCCCGTCTTCTATCTTCTCTCGCTTCTTGCGCTCCTGAGGCGAACGCTCCAAGTTCGGTCATGCCAAAAAACATTCTTCTGATCGGTGGCAACTCAGGCATCGGCCTTGCCACCGCACAGCTCCTGCAGGCCTCCGGCCACTCGCTCGTTGCCGCAGCTCGTCAGGCCGGACCACTCGCGGAAATGGGCATTCCCGTGCAGCCATTCGATGCCGCAGCGCCCGCGCTCAATGATCTGCCTCCCGTTCTCGACGGGCTCGTCTACTTTCCCGGCAGCATTACGCTCAAACCTTTTCATCGCGTCACGTCCGAGGATTTCATCAACGACTTCCAAACCAACTGCCTCGGTGCCGCCGCCGCGATCCAAGCCGCTCTGCCTTCACTCAAGGCCGCACCATCGGCATCGATCGTGCTTTTCTCCACCATCGCCGTCGCGCAAGGCATGGCCTTCCACGCATCGATCGCTGCCGCCAAAGGTGCGGTCGAAGGCCTCACCCGCTCGCTCGCCGCAGAACTGGCGCCAAAGATCCGCGTGAATGCCATCGCGCCCTCGCTCACCGACACACCACTCGCCAACACCTTGCTCAACACCGATCCTAAACGCGAAGCCGCCGCCAAACGCCACCCGCTACAACAGGTTGGTCGCCCCGAAGATGTCGCAAAACTCACCGCCTTCTTGCTCTCCGACGACTCCGCTTTCATCACCGGCCAAATCCTCCGCCCCGACGGCGGACTCTCATCGGTGCGGGTTTTCTGATTTTCTCAAATCATGGAAATTGCCCTGATCCATCCGC
>JBIKIK010000013.1:0-17170 GCA_044361655.1 Luteolibacter sp.
CGCTGACTGCTTTGGCCGCGAAGTTGCAGACCACCGGAATGCCGGGTGCTTGCATCGGCACGGCGGCGAGTTTGGGTGCGAGTGCGTCCTGAGCCGACTGCATGAGGCGCGAGTGGTAGGCGCCGGCAACATTCAGTTTGATGGCGCGGCGGATACCGAAGTCCTTGGCTTTGGCGATCGCGTCGTCGATGCCTTGAACACTGCCGGAGAGAACGATTTGGCCCGGGGCGTTGAGGTTGGCGACATCGACATCGGCGGCCTTGGCGAGTTCGCGGACTTGGGCTTCATCGCCGCCGATGAGTGCGGCCATGGAGCCTTCGGTGGCGAGGCAGGCTTGTTCCATGAGCGCGCCGCGTATGCCGACAATTTTGAGTCCGTCTTCGAAGCTGAAGGTTCCGGCGGCGGCGTGGGCGGTGAATTCGCCGAGCGA
Organism: Luteolibacter sp.; assembly: GCA_044361655.1. Classification (GTDB taxonomy): domain Bacteria; phylum Verrucomicrobiota; class Verrucomicrobiia; order Verrucomicrobiales; family Akkermansiaceae; genus Luteolibacter. The sequence continues at coordinate 431 of JBIKIK010000013.1, forward strand.
GAGTCCGGCGGCGGCGACGGGCTTGAGATTGGGGACTTTTTCACGCAACAGGGCGAGGGCCATGAGACCGTGGAGGTAGAGCGCGGGCTGGCAGTGCGAGGTTTTGGTGAGTTCCTCTTCGGGCCCTTCGGTCATGATTTTGGAAATCGAAAACCCGAGTGCTTGGTCGGCCGCTTCGGCCATTTGGCGGGCGGTGGCGGATGATTCGATGAAGTCCTTGCCCATGCCGGTTTTTTGGGCCCCTTGTCCTGAAAAAAGAAGAACGATGTCGCTCATGATGGATGGCGGTTTAAGGCATGTGCGGCGGGCTGCAAAGCGCAATCGGCGGGGGGTGATTAGAGGCCTGGTGGTGAGGATGGCGGATTTTGAACGACAGCTTGGATTGTCGGTTGCCCAAACCCGATTGGAGTCCTAGATTCGCCGCCTTTCCCATCCACACTCATGAAGACACCCATCACAGTTTCAGTCACCGGTGCTGCCGGCCAGATCGGCTATGCGCTACTTTTTCGCATCGCTTCAGGTTTTGTTTTTGGTCCGGACCAACCCGTGAACCTGCGGCTCATCGAGATCGAACCCGGGATGGCCGCGCTCGAGGGGGTGATGATGGAACTCGATGACTGCGCCTTTCCGCTGCTCAACGAAGTGGTGGGGACTTCCGATCTCGATGAGGGATTCAAGGGCACGAATTGGGCGCTGTTGGTCGGTTCGGTTCCGCGCAAGGCGGGGATGGAGCGCGGTGACCTTCTCGGTATCAACGGCAAGATTTTCACCGGTCAGGGCAAGGCCATCGCCCGCAATGCGGCCAATGATGTGCGCGTGCTGGTGGTCGGCAATCCCTGCAACACCAATGCGCTGATCGCGATGAACAACGCGGACGGTGTGCCAAAGGATCGTTTCTTTGCGATGACCCGCCTTGATGAAAACCGCGCCAAGAGCCAACTCGCCAAGAAGGCCAGCGTGCATCAGTCGAAGGTCACCAACCTCTGCATCTGGGGCAACCACTCGGCGACCCAGTATCCGGATTTCACCAATGCAAAAATCCACGGTCGTCCGGTGACCGATGTCGTCTCGCATGTCGAGTGGCTCAAGGGTGATTTCATCAGCACCGTGCAGCAGCGCGGAGCGGCGATCATCAAAGCCCGCGGCGCTTCTTCGGCAGCATCGGCCGCGAATGCCGCGCTGGATACCGTCAAAAGCCTCATCACGCCTACACCTGCAGGCGATTGGCATTCGGTTGCTGTTTGTTCCGATGGATCTTATGGCATTGAAAAAGGTCTGATGGCTTCGATGCCGATCCGCACGATCAGCGACGGCAAGTGGGAAGTCGTGCAAGGTCTGCCGATTGATGCCTTCAGCCGTGAGAAGATCGATGCATCGATCAACGAGCTCAAGGAAGAGCGCGATGCGGTGAAGAGCCTGCTTCCGGGTTGATTTTTCCCAGCGTAAAAACGCTTTCAATCATGCGGTCGGCTCGTGAGGGTCGGCCGCATTTATTTTGTTGGGCCTGATCTTTCGAACGATCGCCGCATCAGGATTGCTGTGAGGCGAAGGCGAGTGCGCGTTGTTTCATTTGTGATGCCATGAGGCCAAGGGCGTTGGCGCGGGTGGGGGCGAGGTGTTCCTTGAGGCCGGTGCGGTCGATGAAGCTCATGTCGGCGGTGAGGATTGCATCGGGTGACTCGCCGTTGAGTACGCGGATGAAGAGGGCGATCATACCTTTGGTGATGAGTGAGTCGGAATCGGCGGCGAATTCGATGCGGCCGTCGTGCATCGAGGCATCGAGCCAGACTTGTGATTGGCAGCCTTTGATTAGGTGATCCGGGGTTTTGGCGGATTCCTCCATGGCTGGGAGTTTTTTACCGAGGCCGATGACATACTCGTAGCGTTCGGTCCAATCGTTGAAGAGAGCGAGTTCGTCGAGCAGTTGATTTTGTTTTTCGGCGATGGTCATGAGTGGTGTTGGGGATTTGAAACTGCGGATGGGTGGCACCGCAAGCCGGATCGTGGATTAGGTCGCGGGGACGATTTTTTGCAGGGATTTTCCGAGGATGAATGCGATGGGTGGCGCGCACAGAGCGAGCCATGGCAGAGAGGCGTCGGGGCCTAAGGCAAAGAGGATCAGAAAAGTCCAATCAACGAGTGGGATTCCGGCAAGGAGCATGGAGACACCGGTGAAGGCTGATCGACGCAAAATGAAGAGCGCGAGAAAGGTCCACAGCAAATAAGGCAGTGCGGCGGGCCATAGGTGAATGATGCTGCGTGTGCTGTTGATGTGAGCTGCGAGGCAGGCGATTGCGACGGCGAGCGGATAGGCGTAAAGAAACAAGCGACTTTTGTGGCACTCGGGTTTTGATTCGCTGCGTGCGACGAGCGAGAGTCCGCAGGTATGGATCAGCAAGGCGGCGGCGATCAGGATGAGGCTGGGTGTAATCGCTTGATCAGTGCATGCGAAGTATCCGAGTATTGGAAGAAAAGCACGGCAGAGTCCCATCGGGATGATCGCCAAAGCTGAGGATTTGTGTGATTTCGTGTAAATAAGGATCAGGCCGAGAATGATCGCTGCGATCGCAAGCGAGCGTGGATTTGTGGCAGCGGTGGCGAGGCCGGCGAAGCTGCAGGCGAAGGCAAGGGCTAGGTAGCTTGATGGCTGGAAAAATTTTTGCGGCAGCGCGCGTTCGGGGCGGTGGAGCGCGTCCCAGTCGCGGTCGTGCCAATCATTGAGTAGGTTGCCGGCGAGGTAGAGCAGGACGCCGGAGGCGATGGCGGAAATCGCGTGAAGGATCTGGATGGGAGCTGCAATGCTGGCCAAGATGCTGCCGGTGAGGACATTGCAGGCGACGCTGGGGATATTGGGCGTGCGAATTGTCGCCAGCAGGGCAGTCCATTTTGACTTTTGGCTCATGAGGACAGGGTGCTGGGAAAAATGATGGTCACGCGTGATTGCGTGAAAAACACTACAACCGATGGCGGATTCACCGACATTATTACCTTGGTCATGTTTGAGGGTTTGAAACGAATTGCCGACCAGCGTCCTGGGTTCAGGCTGATGGAGCTGGCGGTGGGCATGGCTGTTTTTATGCTGCTTTGCGCGGCGGGTGTTGCGGGGAGCATGCGCATGGTGGAAAACGGGCGCAAGTCGAAGGCGCTTTCGCAGTTTCGCGATTTCCAAATGGGCATGTCGCTTTTTGAGGGTGACTACCAGAAGCCGCCAATTCCGAGGTCGAAGCGCGACAGCGGGTGGGACACGATTTATGGCGACCCGGATGGCAATTACTCCACGCAGTTCCTAGTTGCGGCCTTGGCTGGCGAGGATCGGGAGTTTCCGTACAAGGGCGAGACTTTCTCAACGAGGGAAAGCAACCCGCAGAAGAAGTCCTACATGGTTTTTCAATTGGCCCAGGACGGAAAGTATGGCATCGGGCCGGATGGCAGATTGCTCGACCCGTGGGGTGGCAATGTCATTGTGGCGATCAATGGTTTCAAATCGACCAATCCGTCGGACAAGTTGGTGGATTTCGACAACGGCCGCAATGACCGGAGGCTGCACACTTGGGGGCTTGCTGAGTATCACGAAACCAAGCCCAAGGACGAGGCCTATGTTTTTTGGTCCTACGGCAAGGACGGCCAGAAGGGCAAAGGTGGAAACGCTCGCAGCGTGGTGCCGCTGAAAGGCTCGGACGATGTCGTGTCGTGGTAAGCGGGTGCGGCCTCAGGCAGGTTCCGCGTCGATGATCCTTGGGAAAACCGGAGCGGGTTTGTCGATTTCGTGGCCATCGGCGATAAGCCCCCAGTGCAGGTCGTGCAGGTGGAGTTGCGCGAGGTGAGGCAGCTTGAGTTGGGCGGCAAGGCTTCCGACTGCGGTGGGAAGGATGGGGCCGAGCAGGACTGCGCAGTGAGCGACGCTTTCCGCGAGGTGATAGAGTACGGTCGCGAGGCGTTCGTGCTTTTGCGGGTCCTTGTTGAGCTCCCATGGTTTCATGCGCTCGGCGTAGCCATTGCAATGAACGACATGGCGGCTGATCGCCTCGAGCGCGGCTGCGACATTGAATTCATCCATCGCCGCGCGGTAATCGGCGGTGGATGTGATGAGTGAGCTTTGCAGCGCGAGGTCATCGTCGCTGGTCATGCCGCCGCGTTGCAGGATGCCTGCGGTAAATCGCTGGGTCATGTTGAGCGCGCGGTTGCAGAGATTACCCAATTCGTTGGCGAGTTCGGTGTTGTAGAGCATCACGAGTCGCGAGGGGTCGAAGTCGGCGTCCTTGCCGGTGACGATGTCGCGCATGAGGTAGTAGCGCAGGGCGTTGACTCCGAATTTTTCAGCGAGCTCTTTTGGATCGACGATGTTGCCGAGCGATTTGCTCATTTTTTCGCCGCGGATGTTCCACCAGCCGTGGACGAGCAGGCGTGGCATTTCGGCATCGGGGAAGCCCATCGCGTGAAGCATGCAGAGCCAGTAGATGCCGTGTGCCGGCACGAGGATGTCCTTGCCGATGAGGTGGACGGGGCGTTCGTCGCTGGTCCAGAGATTTTGGAAATTGGGAAGGTGGTCGGCCGGGGTGGAGTGATAACCGGCGAATGAGACATAGTTGATCAGCGCATCGAACCAGACATAGGTGACGAAGTCGCTGTCGAAGGGCAACTCGATGCCCCAGTGGAGGCGGGCCTTGGGTCGCGAAATGCAGAGGTCGGTGCCGGGGTTGCGATCGAGCGCGTTGAGCAGCTCCGATTTGCGGAAGGCGGGAATCACCGCGTCTTGGGTTTTCTCGAGGTACGACTTCAACCAAGCCGTGTGTTCGCTGAGTTTGAAATACCAGTTTTCCTCCTCGATGATCACCACCTCGCCCCATTCGGGTCCGAAATTCCCGGATTCGTCGCGGTCGCGGTCGGAGAGAAATTGCTCCTGACGCACGGAATAGTGGCCGGAGTGGGATTTCTTGTAGAGTTGGTCGGCGGCCTTGAGGTTAGAGAGAATAGCCTGCACACATTTTTTGTGGCGGTCGTCAGTCGTCTCGGCCCAACCGTCGAACTCGACGCCGAGCTTTTCCCAAAGCGCGGTGAACCTTTGGGTGATCTCTGCCACGAAGCTTGCCGGATCGACTCCTTCCTTTTCGGCGGTCTGCTGGACTTTTTGGCCGTGTTGATCGACACCAGTGAGGAAGTAGGCCTCGTCGCCACGCAGGCGGCGGTAACGGGTGAGGACATCAGCGAGGATCTTTTCGTAAGCGTGACCGATGTGAGGCGAGCCGTTGGTGTAGTCGATGGCGGTGGTAAGAAAAAACATGGAGATCGCTGGATGGGGGGGACTTGTGCCTCGAGGCATTCGCGGCTGCGGATCCAAGCAAAGCTGCGCGAAGGGCGCAAGCCAGACCGAAATCAGGGGTAGGCCAAGACATGCGGAAAATACGGAAAGAGGGCGAAAATTCTCAAAAAATTTAATTAAGTTTTCTTAACTACATGGCTTAAAGGCTTAGATTTTATCGGGATTTTACGGCTTCGCGTGTGCGTTCGTTTTGGCTTGATCCCTCATTTTCAAGCCCTTACAAGTTTCGCCCCGCGCGCTTCAGGATTGCGGCGGAGATCAAATCAACCAATGACGATCATGACACGGAAACTTCATTCTGTTTGCCTGGCTCTCGCTGCCATTCTTTTGATTCCCAGCTGCGCATCCACCAGCAACGCCAAACAGGAAAACGCGGTAGCTACGCCGCAGGTCAAATCGGTGCAGCACGGCGAGGCCTCGTGGTACTCGATCAAGACCAACGGCGGCACCCGCACGGCAAGCGGTAAGAAACTTTGCAATCATGCGCCGACGGCGGCGCACAAGACTTTGCCGATGGGCACCAAGGTGCGCGTGACCAATCAGGTCAACGGCAAGTCCGAGGTTGTGACGATCACCGACCGTGGCCCGTATATTCGCGGTCGCATCATTGATGTGACGATTGGGTCGGCCGAGCGACTTGGATTTGTCAAGCGTGGTATCGTGCCGGTCAAGGTCGAGGTGCTTGGTCACATCAAGTCGCAGAGTTGATAGATGGCACGACGCTTGGCGCGGAGTCAGTCTTCGCGCAGGCGCTTCGTGATGTCGGCGATCACAGATTTCGCACTCGGCATCATCGGGTGAAGAAGCACCGTGAAGCTGAAGTTGTTGGCGCGTTGCCATTCCGAGCTTCGCGACGGAAGGATCATCAGGTCGAAAGGCGTGCGGTAGGAAATGACCGGGATTTCGCCGAGGCGGGATTCGGTCGCGGCGAGATCCTTGAGAAAACCGCTGCCGGGCCGCATTTGTTTTGCGCCTTTGCTGGGGTGCAGCCATGCCGTGAGCGTGCCTTGATGCGGTGATGAAATCGTGATGAGCCGATCGCAGCGTTTGGCTCCGTCGAGTTGCTGCAAGTAATGACGGGCGACGAGTCCGCCCATGCTGAAGCCGATGAGTGTGAACGATTGCTGGTGCGGGATTTGGCTTTCGATTTCCTGGCGCAGGCTTTCGGCGAGTGGCTCGATGCCATGACGGGCATCGCGCGGACGGAGGTTTGGCGCGACGCAGCGATGGCCTTTGCTCTCGAGTTGACGTTGAAGGGATTTGAAAACCAAGCCGGTGTCCATGAATCCATGCACCAGCACCACATGGGATTTCTCGGGTTCCTTGGCGAGGGTGCTCATGGGAATCAGAATCGCGGCAAGCAAATGAGGAAGCGGCCCGGCCATCGAATGATATCAACCGGGTGGCCAATCGAGCGGACGCCCGCCCAAGAGGTGGATGTGCAGGTGCGGGACGGTTTCGCCGCCATCGCGGCCGTTGTTGATGACGAGGCGGAAGCCGCTGTCGGCGATGCCATGTTTGGCGGCGACGGCCGCGGCGGCGATCAAGAGACTGCCGAGCAGGCGGGCGTCGTCCTCGCTGGCAGCGGCGATGCGCGGAATCGCTTTTTTTGGAACCACCAAAATATGCAGGGGCGCTTGCGGTGAGATGTCGCGAAAGGCAAGGCAGTGATCGTCCTCATGAACGATGTCGGCCGGGATTTCGCGGTCGCGTATTTTTTCGAAGAGTGTTTTTTCCAGCATGTGGCGGGTGTTGGGATGTCGAAATTCATAGCTTCGCGGGCCGGTCTCAGTCGAGAAAATCCATTCACGACAAAACATCGAATGTGCTGTGATTCCGTGATTCCAATGAGGGAATCTTCGTATCATGCTTTGTTGCGTGAACCAAACAACCCCATCATCCGGCACTGATTCGGCGGACCCGGCGATCACCGAAAAGGACATCGAGGCGCTTAAGATGTTTGAGCTCGAACTGCCCGACCGCACGCTGCTATCCGGCCCGAGTTCGCGTATCAAGGACCTGACCACACTTTTCCGGATCTGTGCCGACATGTTGAGGGCATTTCGCGTGCTGCACTTTGTGGGGCCTTGTGTGACGATCTTTGGTTCGGCGCGTGTGGCTCCGGGGTCGCGGTATTATGAAATGGCGAGGCAGATGGGTCAGGAGTCGAGTCGCTTGGGTTTCACAGTGATGACCGGTGGTGGTCCGGGCATCATGCAGGCGGGAAATCAGGGGGCATATGAAGTGGGAGGGCGCTCGATTGGGGTGAACATCGAGTTGCCCTTTGAGCAACATCTCAACCCCTATGTGCATCGGTCGCTGACCATGCGGCATTTCTTCACACGCAAGGTGGTCTTGGTGAAATATTCCTACGCCTTCATTGTGATGCCGGGTGGCGCGGGGACGATGGACGAAATGTTTGAGACCATGACGCTGATCCAGACCGGCAAGCTCAAGGGGTTTCCGATCATCCTCATGGGCAAGGACTATTGGCAGCCGCTGATGGACTTCGTTTACAAGATGGCGGACGAGGGTATGATCAGCCACGAGGATCCGGAATTGATTTTTTTCACTGACGATGTCGGTGCGGCTGTGGCGCATTTGCAGCGTCACGCGGTGAGGCAGTTTGGTCTGCGTCGTAAGCCGATGCCCAAGGCGATTCGGATCCTTGGAGAAAAGCCGATGCCCTGAAGCGTCAGGAATTCGGCAGGAAATATCCGCGCTGTTTGGCCGATATTTCCATGCCGATTTTTTCCATCACCGCGAGCATGTCTTCCCAGATCATGCGCTTCACGGCTGGGCTTTCGCCGGATTGCAAGAGGTAGCTTGGGTGATAGGTGACGCGCACTGGGATGCCATCGAACTCATGCCAGCTTCCACGCATAGATGACACCGTCGAATCCGTTTGTAGCAAGGCTTCGAGCGGAGTGGCGCCGAGTGCGACGATGCATTGCGGGCGCACGATGCGAATCTCCTCGCGGATCACCGGCATAAAGGCCGCGACTTCCGCGGGTGATGGCTTGCGGTTGTTGGTGGTTTGCCTCGGCGTGGCGGGACGGAACTTCACCAGGTTGGTGACATAGACCTCGTCGCGATTGAGGCCCATGGCTTCGAGAATTTTGTCGAGCTTCTTGCCGGCGGGTCCTTCGAAAGGTCGGAGGGCTTTTTCCTCTTCATGGCCGGGAGCTTCGCCGATGAGCATGACGCGTCCATCGGGGCTGCCAGAGGAAAAGACCAGCGTCTGGCGCAGGGATTGAGGAAAATTTCCCGTAAGCCATCCGCGCAGTTGTTGTTCGAGTTGCGCGAGCTGTTCGTGCTTCGGCAGTGATGGGGAAATGGGATCAGGCCCGGGCAGATCAATGGTCTCCACCTTGTCAGGTGCGGGCATGATTTTTTTGATCGATGGAGACGGCGTCGCGCTTGGTGCTTTTGCCTTGTCGCGTTGCTTTGCGTTCGATCGGCTCGCCAGATCGCGCAGCACTTGGCGCGCGTCCGCATCGAGAAGAACATGACTGCGGCCCTTTTCTTTTTCCGATTCGAGATACTTCACAAGCTGACGCATCACCACGGTGCTACTTGGTGCTTGTGATGTTTCTGCAGTGGATGGGTCGTCGCTCATGCTGTTGGATCATGCGGAGATTTTTGCCTGACGCTCGGCGATGCTCCATGCTTTTTTGGGAACGAGCTCCCGCCATTGTGGGTCGTTTTGTTGGATCATGCGCGAGACATCGCGGCCGGTGAAGGTAAGCAGCGCTTCGTTCTCGCTCGGAATGGCCCTGATGCGTCCATTTTCCACAAAGTGACGGTAGAGGTGCTTGCAGTTTTCCGGCGCGAGGAAATTTTCTGCTGTGACCAGCTCGCCGGTCTTGCGGTTTTTCCACGGATAAACTTCGAGCGTGACCCCTTTTTTGAAGAGTCGGCCGAACGATTCGAGTAATCCGCCGGCGAGGTTTTCGGACCACTTCGCTTTGAAGAGCTCGTTGAGGAGGCCGATGCTGAGGACGATGCCGACGGGGCTGTCGGTGCAGCGGTTGAGAAACGCGGCGATGCGGTGGAACTCGGCGCAGCGTGAAACAAGCACGGTTTTGCCAAGGGCTTGGAGGGCATCTGCGCGATCGATGAAATCGACTGGATCTACGCCGGGCCCACGCAGGAGGTTGTGCATCGAAATTTCGCAAAGTTCGATTTCGCGTCCTTTTTCTTCCGGTGTGAGTGATTGCGAGAATTGCTGGCGGGCGCCCTTGAGCATCTCGAGGTGGATGTTCATCACTGGATTGAAACTTCCGCGAAGCAAAAGAACCGGTCTGCGATAAAGCGTTTCGGAAGGTTGGACGACCTCGCCATCGGGCATGAACATTGTCGCATCGGTGAGCCCGCTTTGCACAAGTTGAAGGGCGCAGAGGCGGTTGTCGAAGAAGCCGTATCCGTGGCCGCTGAATTTCAGAAGATCGATCTCTACCCTGCCGGGGTTGAGGTTGTCGGTGAGCGACTCCGCAAATTCGCTGAGGTGGCCGCGGTGGCGGTAGGCGGCATAAATCAGGTTGAGTCCGACGATGCCGAGAGCCTCCATTTGATCAATTGATCGCTGGTCGAGCAGCCTGATGTGGATGATGATGTCCGATGGCGGATCACCGGGCTTAATTTGAAAGCGGATGCCAAGCCAGCCGTGGCATTCGCCGGAATCACGATAGCCTCGCGCACGAACGGTGTTGCAGAACGAGAAGAAGGTCGTATCCGCGCCGCGTTTTGGCGCGAGGCGATCGAGCAGGATGCCGTATTCGTGTTGCAGCATCGATGCGAGTCTTTCGGCGGAAACATAGCGACCGGTCTTGCCGTAGATCTCGTCGCTCATGGTCATGTCGTAAGCCGAAATCGTTTTGGCAACGAGGCCTGCGGTGCCCGATGCCCGGAAGAACCAGTTGGCGGTTTCCTGGCCAGCGCCGATTTCAGCAAGCGTGCCGTAGACTTTGGGGTCGAGGTTGAGCTCGAGAGCCTTGTCGTATGAAGTTGGTTTCATGGTGGCGGGGTGGTAGGCACAATCCATCCGTTGCTGATGACGCGCTCGATGATGACTTGGTTGTTGGACTCTGCGTTTTCGGGAAACTTTAGCGACAGCGTAAAAAAGCGATCGCCAGGCTCGACTGCCTCGCCGATGTCTATCGCCGCTTGTGAGCCTGACTCGACATAGCCATAGATCCGGTACTTTTCATCGTGTGAGAGCAAAGTGTAAGACCTCCACCTTGCCTCGTCGAAAAAATTGAAGTTGTAGTAGTTGGTGTTATTGAGCTTGACCCTGAACAGCGTGCCGGTGGTTGGTTTGGCAGCCATGAATTCTTCCCAACCCATCTCGCACCAACCGGCCCAACTTTCCCAATCGACGCGAATTCCGTCGGCGGTCTCGGCAAAGACCATGGTCCGCTCGTCGTAATTTTTCGTGCGTACCGTGACCGAGATGAATTCGCCTGATTTTCTGAATTGATCGGCCGGGTTGAATGTCAGTAATCCGCCCATGTCGATCTTGCCATCCGGGTGTAGTTTCAAAATTCGCGGGATGGTGGTGTCCGGATTCCGGACGAGGGGCCTTAGTTCTTCAACGGACTGGGCTGACAAAAACTTGCCGGCGAGTTCTTCCGCTTGGGTGATGAATATCGCATGCCTTTCGAAGAATTCGGTGTCGAGTTCAGGAGCTTTAGTTTGCGGCTGTGGCTGAGGTTTGGGTGGCTGCATGACGATCGGCGCTTCGACCGTTGCGTCGCCTTTGGGTGCCTTTGTTCGTTCTTCCGTCACAAACAACCAGGCAAACAGCCCACCTGTGATGATGCTTATGATGATCGTGAAGATAGGCGGCTTTCTTTTGTGTCTGCCTTTGCGCAAGAGTCGTGGACCGCTCTCCTTTTCCCACGACAGATTGTCTATGGACCGATTGCGTTTGCGGCGTTTTCTGATTCTTTTGGGTCCTTTTGCCGGAGGTGAAACATTCGGAATCGGCAGGATGCTCGAGGAGTGACGGTCCGGAATTTGGAGTACCTGCTGACAGGCCGGGCAGCAGGCGCCCTGCTCTTCGTTGCCGTCCGGTAATTTGAAAACCAGACGGCATGCCGGGCAGACATAGGCGTTCCAGCGGCGGTTTTCCGTCATTTCCGTCACGAGATGGAGCATGCTTTAAGGTTGATGCGACTGCAAGCCCCGCGGCCGCGTCCAGTGTGAATTCCGGGGCTTGAACAAAAGGGCTCCAACAGCGACAAAGGGGCCGGATGAGTGGAAATTTTGACCAACGGATCGAAAGAAAAGGCACGGGCTGCATCAAATACGACCGCAGGCCCGAGCTGGATCCATTTTGGGTGGCGGACATGGATTTTGCATCCGCTCCTGCGATCCTTGAGGCTCTCCATCGGCGGGTGGATCACGGAGTTTTTGGTTACGCGCAGCCTCATGCGGGCCTCAACGAGGCGGTGATCGATTATTTGCGCGTCAGGCGCGGTGTTGAAATTCCGCTCGAGCAAATAGTTCATCTGGGGGGCTTGGTGCCGGCTTTGTCGCTAGCGGTGAAGGCCTTCTGCAAGGGTGGGGCGGTGATGACCTGCACGCCGGTCTATCCTCCATTCGTCGGTGTGCATGAGGACTCCGATGCGAAGTTGATCACTATCGATCATGTGATGACCGATCTGGGTTGGGGCTTTGATTGGGATGCGATGGAGCGCGCGGTGACGCCTGATCTCAGGGTATTCCTATTGTGCAATCCGCAGAATCCGCTCGGACGTGTTTTCACGCGCGGTGAAATCGAACGGCTAGCGGATTTTTGTGAGCGCCATGATTTGGTTTTGGTTTCGGACGAGATTCACTGCGATTTGATATTTGATGAAAAGGCGACGCCGCATGTTTCGGCACTGAATTTGCCGGAAAAATTCCAATCGCGCGTCATCGCACTTTTGTCGCCAAGCAAGACATGGAACATCGCGGGGCTTGGATATGCGTTTGCGGTGGTGCCGGATGATTCGTTGCGCCGCCGTTTTTCCGCAGCGCGTGGCCACACGCTGGCGGAGATCAATGCGCTTTCATACTACGCAGCAGAGGCTGCTTACCGTCACGGTGAGCCATGGAGGGTCGAGCTCGTCGATTACCTTCGTGGTAATCGGGACGCGCTCGTAGATTTTATTGAGCGTCGCTGTCCGACTTTGAAAGTCGCGGCAGGGGAGGCAACCTATCTGGCGTGGATTGATGCGCGCGCCATGGGTGTGGAAAATCCGGCGAAGCATTTTGAGGAAAAGGCGGGGTTGTTTTTGTCCGACGGAGCTTTTTTCGGATGGCCTGGATTTGTGCGTTTCAACTTCGGATGCCCGCGCGTGAGGATGATGGAGGGGCTCGAAAAAATCGCCAAAGCTCTGTGAGCACTGTGAGAGAAAATTCCCGATCCGGCGAATCGATGCTTGAGCTGTTGGAGTCGGCACTCGCCCGCAGGGCTGGGATTTTGAGTCCCGATACCGATGCGGTGCGATTGGTGGACGGTGCGGGTGATTCATCGCCAAACATTTATCTCGAAACTTTCGCAGGTCGCTGGCTGTTGTCATCAACGAGTGATCGAATCCAGCCATCATTGGGCGAATGGCTTCGCGATCAGAATGTGGCTGTCTATGCCAAGCGGCTCGACATGCATGCGAAAGAATCGCCCGCGTGGATTTGCGGGCCGCACTGTGATGAGCCATTTCTGATTCGTGAGAATGGGCTGAAATTTGAAATTTCATTTCAATCGGGCTACTCGCAGGGGATTTTTTTGGATCAGCGCGACAATCGTGCGGAGCTTCGCCGTTTGCTTGAACCCGGAAAAAAAGTGCTCAACACCTTTGCCTACACCGGTGCTTTTTCGGTGGCAGCGGCCGCGTCCGGCGCGGAGACGACCACGCTGGATCTTTCGCAGCCCTATCTCGATTGGGCGAAGCGCAATTTTTCACACAACGGCTTGGATCCGCAGAAGCACCACTATTGCAAGGGCGACACCTTTCATTGGCTGTCGCGATTTGCGAAACAGGGACGAAAGTTTGACGTCATCGTGCTGGATCCGCCGACTTTCTCTCGCGACAAGGATGGCAGGGTTTTTCGCGTGGAAGAAAATTTCGGCGAGCTCGTCGCGCTCGCGGAAAAAGTTCTAGCTCCGGATGGGTGGATCCTTTGCTGCACGAATTTCCGGCAGATGACGCCGCGTGAATTTGAAAAACAGCTGCTCGCAGCCCTGTCGCGAAACTATGCCGTAAAGCACGCGCCGATGCCGGCCGACTTCACTGGCGAGAAGTATCTCAAGTCGGTGTGGCTTCGGGGCTGAGCGGTCGTATCAACGGCTTGCATAAATCTCGCTGCCGCTTTCGGTGAACTCGCGGCTTTTTTCGGCCATGCCGGCATTGAGAGCATCCGCTTCCGAAAGACCCTGCTCCGCAGCGTATTTGCGCACATCCTCGGTGATTTTCATCGAGCAGAAATGAGGTCCGCACATGGAGCAGAAATGCGCTGTTTTGGCACCATCCTGCGGTAAGGTTTCATCGTGATAAGCACGGGCAGTGTCGGGATCGAGACCGAGGTTGAACTGGTCTTCCCAGCGGAACTCGAAGCGGGCTTTGCTGAGGGCGTTGTCGCGGTACTGCGCGCCGGGATGACCTTTCGCAAGGTCGGCCGCATGGGCTGCGAGTTTGTAGGTGATGACACCTGCCTTCACATCATCCTTGTTTGGCAAACCGAGGTGCTCTTTGGGTGTCACATAACAAAGCATCGCGCAACCATACCAGCCGATCATGGCGGCACCGATGCCGGAGGTGATGTGATCGTAGCCCGGTGCGATGTCGGTGGTGAGGGGGCCAAGCGTGTAGAAGGGGGCTTCATGGCACCACTCAAGTTGCTTTGCCATGTTTTCCTCGATCATGTGCATCGGTACATGGCCGGGACCTTCGTTCATCACTTGGCAGCCTTTGGCCCACGCACGCTTGGTGAGCTCGCCTTGCACTTCAAGCTCGCCGAACTGCGCCTTGTCATTGGCATCAGCCACCGATCCGGGACGAAGCCCGTCGCCGATCGAGAACGAGACATCGTATGCCGCGCAGATGTCGCAGATTTCGTCCCAGTGGGTGTAGAGGAAGTTTTCCTTATGATGCGCAAGGCACCATTTCGCCATGATGGAACCGCCGCGCGAAACGATACCGGTCATCCGGCTCGCAGTGAGCGGCACAAAGCGCAGCAGCACGCCGGCGTGAATGGTGAAATAGTCGACGCCTTGTTCGGCTTGCTCGATGAGGGTGTCGCGATACAGCTCCCATGTCAGGTTCTCGGCCTTGCCATTCACTTTTTCAAGAGCCTGGTAAATCGGCACGGTGCCGATCGGGACTGGCGAGTTGCGTAGGATCCATTCGCGCGTTGCGTGAATGTTTTTGCCGGTCGAGAGATCCATCACCGTGTCGGCTCCCCATTTCGTAGCCCAACGCATTTTTTCTACTTCTTCCTCGATGCTCGACGCCACGGCGCTGTTGCCGATGTTGGCATTGATCTTTACGAGGAAGTTGCGCCCGATGATCATCGGTTCACATTCGGGATGATTGATATTCACCGGAATGATCGCACGGCCAGCGGCAACTTCGCTGCGAACGAACTCGGGGGTGATTTCATCCGGAATGCGCTGCGGGAAACGTGAGAAAATCGACGGGGTATAGGGACTGTCGGATAGTTGTGAAGAGCCGCTGTGCTGCTTGTCGGGATGATTGCGGACGATGTCGTCTTTGAGGTCTGCGATTTTGGCGCGACGCATGTTTTCACGGATCGCGATAAATTCCATTTCTGGCGTGATGATACCAGCTTTGGCATAGTGAAGTTGGGTGACGGGCTTGCCGTTTTTGGCGCGCAGTGGCTGGCGGCGTTCACTGGTGAGGCCGGGAAATTCGAGCAAGCGATTTGAGCGCTCCGACTGTGAGGCGTACTCGGCATGCTTTTCCGTGAGATAACCATTGTCCTGCGGTTTGACGGGCCGACCTTCGTAGCTTTCGACATCGCCGCGTTGCAAAATCCATTCGCGGCGCAGTGCGGGCAGGCCTTGCTCGACAGTGCCGTCGAATGTTGTGTCACCCCATGGGCCGGAGCAATCGTAGACGCGAACGGGTTCGTTCGGTTCTTCGCGGCCATTAAATGACTTGGTGAGCGAGAGCGAGATTTCACGCATCGGCACCCGAAGCGATGGATGCAGTATGCCCTCCACATAAACACGCGTCGAAGCTGGCAGGGGAGTGCGGGAGGCGTCGTGATTTTCGGATGTTTCTTCTGTGATTTTCATGATGCGTTGGTGGAGTGACGGAATAAAAAAAAGCCGTGCGGACTGGCACGGCCGAGGAGTGGAAGAGTGATTGGCTCGACTTCCTACGGCGGCATGATCCGCATCAGGTTCGGAGGGTCTGTTCTGCGCGTCGAAACATCTCGGCCCATCGTTCGTAGGGCACCCCTGTCGTGCTGAAATCTTGTTTTTGACTAAAGTGATGTCAAGCTGATGGGCTTTGTCTTTTGCTTTTGCGAGGAATTTCTTGATTTGCGCGTGTAAGCGTCTTAGTCTGGCCACCCGTCACGGGGCGTAGCTCAGCCTGGTAGAGCGCCTGCTTTGGGAGCAGGAAGTCGTCAGTTCGAATCTGGCCGCCCCGACCATTCTATCGCAGCACCGCTTGGGCTGCCCGCATTGAGGATTTGCTCATGACTTTTAATAGCACCTCAACCAATGCCCTTCCGTAGGTCGCGCATGCTCCAGAGCATGTTGCCTGCGGCAGAGGCGTCGCCGCGCATTTTGCGGGCGCCGGAATTTCTTTTCGGGCCGAAGCGCGAGCGGGAATTGGCGAATGCCTCGTCGACAAAGATGCGACTGCCGATCACCGCACCGTCGGTGAAGTAGCGAATGCGATGCTGAAGCATGCGGGCAAACGGAATCTCACCATCGCGTTGTTCTTTGGCGGATTGCTCCTCTGGCGTGAGTTGTTTGTGCGGCTCTTTCGGAATGCCTTTGCGCGTGGTTTTGCGCATCAAAGAACCATCGGATCCGATGCTCTCGGAAGTTTTTTCCACCGCATGGGCCATGAGCATTTTGCGGTATGCGCGTGAAACTTCGCTCGACCACAACGCGGCATCCGCCTGCATGCCCTTGTGCGCGCCCCATGCGCGAACCAGCCCTGCACGCGCGGTTTTTCCATTTCCTTTCGCACCACCGCCAATCGCTTCGCCATAGCTGCTCCAGCGGTATTCGGCCGGATCTTTTACAAGGCCAGCTCGCACCGGATTGAGGTCGATGTAGGCCGCCATGGTGCGGGCCGCGACGCCGTCTTCGACGATGACGCTTTTGAAGCGGTCTTCCCACAAGCGGCCGCTGCGTTCGTGGATGCGGTTATGCCACTGGGTGTAACGCTGCAGCA
>JBIKIK010000126.1:0-5142 GCA_044361655.1 Luteolibacter sp.
TGCACTGATCGTGATTTTCCAGCCGGAACTTCGCAATGGCCTTGCCCGCCTCGGCAGCAACCGCCTCTTCTCTTTCTATAGCAAACGCCAACTCGATTTCCTCGAGCGCTTCGCCGACGCGGTCATCCACCTCTCTAAAAAACGCATCGGCGCGCTCTTCGCCATTCAGCGTGACATCAGCCTCAAGGAGCAACTCGACACCGGCGTGATGCTCGACGCGCGATTCTCGCCCGAGCTTGCCATGGCAGTCTTTCACCCCAAAGCCCCGCTCCACGATGGCGGCATGATCATTGCCGACGACCGCGTCGCCGGAGCCGCGTGCGTATTCCCAGTCACCGAACGCGAAATGCAGGACCGCTCAACCGGCCTGCGCCACCGCGCGGCAATCGGCCTCACCGAGCGCACCGACGCCGTAGCGATCGTAGTTAGCGAAGAAACCGGTGGCATCTCGATCTGTGAAAATGGTGTTCTGATGCGCAATCTCAATGAAAAAATCTTCCGCGAAAAGCTCGCCGAAATCTTCTTCTCCAGCACCCCATCCCATGAACCTGAACCTGGCCAACAACTGGATCGCAAAGATTCTCTCGCTACTTCTGGCGATCGCGATATGGCTTCTCGTTAAGTACGACCTCGCCGGTGGCGGTCGACTCTTCGAAAGACCCCCGCGCGCCCTTGTCGTCCCGGAAAATTGATCCGGGATGGACATCTTCCATGCATGTTTCATGCTCCGACCATGCCGACCGTCCATGTCGATCTCGCCGAACGCTCCTACGACATTCATGTCGCCAAGGGCTCCGTCCGTGATGTCGGAAACCTGATCAAGCTCGCCGGGCTATCCGGCCGCCGCGCGGCGCTCATTACCGATAATTCGGTCGCAAAACTTCACGCGTCGCCGCTGATCGCCGTGCTCGATGCCGCAAGCATTTCCCACACCTTCCACACGGTTCCCCCTGGCGAAAGTTCGAAGTCGATGCAGGCGACCGAAGAACTCTGCCGAGAAATGATTCGTGCCAGCCATGACCGCAAATCATTCGTGATCGCACTCGGCGGCGGCGTGATTGGTGATCTCGCGGGCTTCGTCTCATCGATCTTTTTCCGAGGACTTCCTTTCATCCAGATTCCCACCACGATCGTCTCGCAAGTCGATTCATCAGTCGGCGGCAAAACCGGCGTCAATGTCGCCGAAGGCAAAAACCTTCTCGGCTGTTTTCACCAACCGCAGATGGTGATCATCGATCCCGATACACTCGCCACACTTCCCGATCGTGAGTTTCACCAAGGCTTCGCCGAAATGATCAAGCATGGTGCGATCCGAGATGCGACGATGCTCGATGAGCTTGCCGCCCTTGATCCGCAAAGTCGCGACATCCCCGCCGATCTCATCGCCCGCAATGTCGCCATCAAGGCCCGCATCGTCGAAAGCGACGAACACGAAACCACCGGCACCCGCGCTCTACTCAACTTCGGCCACACCATCGGCCACGGCATCGAAGCCGCAATGCCCTATGGCTCACTGCTTCATGGCGAAGCGATCTCCCTCGGCATCCGCGCCGCCTTGCTCATCTCGCAACGCCATGCGGAACTCAGCGCCGACGCCTCAGCGAAAATCCTCGACCTCCTGAAGCGCTTCTCTCTTCCGCTAGTCATGCCCGACTCGATCGCCACCGATACGGTCATGGAAAAATTGTCACACGACAAAAAGTTCTCCGCAGGCAGCATCCGCTTCGTAGT
This sequence comes from Luteolibacter sp., assembly GCA_044361655.1. Lineage (GTDB taxonomy): Bacteria > Verrucomicrobiota > Verrucomicrobiia > Verrucomicrobiales > Akkermansiaceae > Luteolibacter. The sequence continues at coordinate 1,732 of JBIKIK010000126.1, forward strand.
CCTCTCCGCGCTCGGCAGCGCCAAAGTCGTCGATACCGTCACGCTCACCGACCTGCGCGAGGCAATCGATCACCTAAGGTCCGCTGTATGATCCCGCGCGTTTCACAAAATCCATGGCAAAAACACAGGCTTTACGGTAAATTACCCCTACAACGAACTGAACAAGGTTAAGCAATGCCACTCACCCCAGCCATCCTTAACGAAGCACGCATTCCCGCACACGGAGTGCTGGTGGTACCCGGGCGTCTTGATTTCGACCAACTGCTAGAGATCGAAAGAATTTTTTCCAAACGGCAGATCACATGGCTGATTGAGGAATCCGCTCATCACGATCCTGCGATTCGCGCGCATTTGGAAAAATCCAATTCCGGCGCGATGTTCAGCATCACCGATACCGCACCCGAGGCGGCCGGTAAGGAGCTCAAAACTTACCTCGATAGAGGCGGCGTCCTGATCCATGTCCCGGGCACAGCCAACACCCGCAATGCCACGCCCTGCCACATCCCCTCGGCAGAACTGCGCGTACTTTGCTCCTTCGGACTTCCCATCCTTCCAATCGCGATCGATTGCCCGCACGAATCTGCTCTCTCGATTGAAAAAACCAATGCACTGCCATCCGCAGTCATCGTCATCGGCCAAGAAATCCCCGCGGCATCGGTGAGCATCGCGAGCTATCGTCAGGCACTGCTCGCCGCCCACGAGGAAGCCTTCTCGCAACATACCCTGCTCGATCAATCACTGGCGACGGCATTGCTCGAAGGTCTGAAAAAACACGGCAAAGACGGTCGCATCATTGATGGCGCCGATGACTCGGAGCTGGGCTACGACAAGATTCTCGCCGCCGCCCTCGCATTCTCGCGCTACATCCGCGATGAGACTGACCAACTTCGCGTCGCGATCGTGCTCCCTCCAGGCAAGGCGGGCCTCATCGCCAACCTCGCAGTCATTTTCGCCGGCAAAATCCCGGTAAATTTCAACTTCACCGCCGGGCCTGATGCCGTGCGCTCCGCGATCCGCCAGTCAGGCGTCGATCGCTTCATCACCGCCGACCCCTTCGTTCGCCGCGTGCCAAGCTTCCCATGGCCGCCCAATCGCGACCTGATCTTCATCGAGCGCGCGATGCCGAGCCTTAAGAAAAAAATCATCCTCTGGGCCGTAATTTCAAAAATCCTGCCCGCATCGCTGATCGGCAAATTTCTCAAACTCAACACCCGTCGCGGCAATGACGAAGCAGTCCTGCTTTTCACATCAGGCTCCTCGGGCGAACCGAAAGGCGTCGCGCTCAGCCACCGCAATGTCCTTGCCAATGTCTCGCAGTTTGGCTCGCGACTCGATCTGCCAGCGCATTCATCGATGCTCGGATGCCTTCCGCTTTTCCACTCGTTTGGCTCAACAGTCACGCTTTGGTTTCCGCTCATCCAAGGCGTGAACCTCGTCACTTACCCCAGCCCGCTCGAAACCAAACGCCTCGCCGAGCTCATCGCGATCCACCAGGTCGATGTCCTGCTCTCGACGCCGACCTTCATGCGCGGCTTCATGAAGCGCGTCGATTCCGCACAACTGGCGTCGCTGAAACTGGTCGTCACCGGCGCGGAAAAACTTCCGCAATCACTCTCGGAAGCCTTTAGAGAAAAGTTCGGCATCGCACCGCAAGAAGGTTACGGGCTCACCGAAACCTCTCCCGCCACAAATGTGAACCTGCCCGACCCGGCCGATCGCGAGAACGCCGTCACACTGCCTTCCTCGCTCAATGGCACCGTTGGTCAACTTCTTCCCGGTATCGCCATCCGCATCACCGATCCGACGACCGATGATCACCTGACCATCAATCAGCAAGGCATGATCTGGCTAAAAGGCGCCAACATATTCCAAGGCTACTTGGGCAAACCCGAAAAATCCGCCGAGGTGTTGGTCGATGGCTGGTTCAAAACCGGCGATGTCGGCCGCGTCGATGATGAGGGATTCCTCCACATCGAAGGTCGCATTTCCCGCTTCTCGAAAATCGGCGGCGAAATGGTCCCCCACGAAACCATCGAAAGCGCCATCAACAAAGCCCTCGGACTCGATGCGGAATCCGAACGCCGCATCGCCGTCGTCGGCGTGCCCGATCCCCAAAAAGGTGAAGCCATCGTGCTGCTTTCCGCACTCGACAACACCACCATCGAGCGCGACTGCATCGACCTTCGCTACAAGCTGCTCGAGCAAGGCATCCCCTCACTGTGGTGCCCCAAAACCATCATTCCCGTCCCGGAAATCCCCGTCCTCGCCTCTGGCAAACTCGATATCAAACGCTGCGAAACCCTCGCCAAAAGCGCCCGATAATTCCCCCATCATTTCCTCATGTCCGATCGTCTCGCCCGCACCTTCCAATTCCTTCGCGAAAAAAATCAAAAAGCCTTCGTCGCTTACATCGCCGCCGGTGATCCGAATTTCGATGCCTCGCTCGAAATCATGAAGTCACTCGCCGACACCGGTGCCGACATCATCGAACTCGGCCTTCCCTTCTCCGATCCGCTCGCCGATGGCATCGTCAACCAAATGGCCGCCGAACGCGCGCTGAAATCAGGCATGACCACCGCACGTGTGCTCGACCTCATTCGCGAATTCCGCAAATCGCACGAAACGCCGATCGTACTTTTCACCTATCTGAATCCGGTTTTCACCTACGGCTTCGATTCCTTCCATCACGACGCAGCCGCGGCCGGTGCCGATGGCATCCTTCTCCTCGATCTCCCGCCCGACGAAGCCGCACGCAACAAGGACCTCACCGGCGGCAGCGGACTCAAGGCAATCCGCCTCATTGCGCCGACCACCCCACCCGAGCGCATGGCCACCCTCGCGCAATCCGCCCAAGGCTTCATCTACGCGCTCTCACGCACCGGCGTCACCGGCGCTCACGGCGGCCCTTCCGCGAACATCGCCTCCATGGTCGCTGCGATCAAACATCACACCGATGTGCCGGTCTGCGTCGGCTTTGGCATCAGCACGCCCGATCAAGCCGTGATGGTGGCCGCGGCAGCCGATGGCGTGATCGTTGGATCAGCGATCGTGAAACAGGTCGAGCTCAACACGCAGGACCCAGCCCGCGCCGTGGTGGATTTCACCAAACCACTCATCGATGCGGTGAAGTCGGTCCAAGCGTAACCCTCAACGCTTGGCCTTGGGTTTCTGCAGAAACGCCTCAATTTCCGCCGTCTTTCGGGTGTTGAACACATCATCTTTTCCAAGCCATCCCTTGCGTGCGACGCGCACACCGAGGCCCAAATAATGCAGGCCCTCCCTTGAGTGGGCGTCGGGATTGATCGAACAAAGCACGCCCTTGTCCTTCGCACGCTTCCACCAACGCCAGTCCATGTCGAGGCGCTGCGGATTGCAGTTGAGTTCGATGATAGTCCGCGTCTCAGCCGCGCA
>JBIKIK010000127.1:0-5135 GCA_044361655.1 Luteolibacter sp.
TCTTGAAATGGAATGGTGTGGAAATGCACGCGGAAAGAGTCGATCGCTACATACAAATGCTCGCCCTCGCCGCCGGTGATCACGATGAGGAAAGCTTTGCCGACTGGCTGCGCTGCGTTACGACCACGGCCAAATAAGCCCCGTATGCCCGTTTGCATGAGGCTTTTTCTCATTGCCAAGAATCTTCAGAACCCTAAATTCCACCCATGATTCGTCGCTTGATTCTGCCGCTTGCCGCCGTGATCGTTGCCCTTGCGTGCACCTCGTGCTGCTGCCTTTTCTAACATCATCCCTCCCAACATTCTCCCTCCCATGAAAAAACTCCTGATGCTCCTGTCGCTGGCCGCGATTTCGCTCGGCTTCACATCCTGCTGCTCGATGTTTGGCAACTTTAGCCAAACCGCCGGCTACCGCACTGAGACCCGCAAGGTAAAAGCCTGCGGCTATGACATCGTCACCAAGCAAGTCGTCACCCGCGGCGATTCAAAGAGCGGCAAGGGCGGCATGGTGCAAACGATCGAGGAAAAGGTCCCACGCTACAAAACCGTCACCAAAAAGACCCGCGTTTCCTGCGGCTCATGCGTGCGTCTCTATTGCCCGAAGAAAGACTGCTGCGGCACCACCTCCGAATCAACCCGCCAACTCGCAAGCGCCCAAGGTCCGGTCGGAAGCCCGCACATTGGACTCGTCCCAACGATGAAGCCAATTGCTCCCTGAGCGCCCGATTTCCAACACGATTTGCAAGCGCGGCCTGGTTGATCCCACGCCGCGCTTTTGCATGAATGCGTCCCACTCGTAAAAAGACTGGAAATCCAAATCATTTCTCCCATTCTTCCCGCCACCTCCAAACTATCCCCCATGGCCATCAATATTGAAATGCCCAAGCTCTCGGACACCATGACCGAAGGCACCGTGATCAAATGGCACAAGCAAGTCGGCGACAGCGTCGAAGTTGGCGATGTGCTTGCCGAAATCGAGACCGACAAGGCCACGATGGAAATGGAGGCATTCGACGATGGCACGATCACTGAAATCCTCGTTCCAGCCGGCGAAAGAGCCGTGATCGGCGGAATCCTCGCCGTGCTCGATGGCGACTCGGCCGCTGCTCCAAGTTCTGCCGCGCCTGCAACCACAAGCGCCGCTGCTGCACCTAGCATCGCACCTGCCGCTGCCAAAGCCGCGGCTCCCGCTGCGCCAGTTTCCAGCGATGGCAATCGCGTCAAAGCCTCTCCACTCGCCCGCAAAATCGCCGCCGAGAAAGGTGTCGAGCTTCAAGGCATCAGCGGCACAGGCCCAGCCGGGCGCATCGTGAGAAACGATGTCGAAGCCGCTAGCTCATCACCGAAGAAATCCGCCGATGCTACCGCTGCCTCCGCCCTTGCTGCTGCAGTGAAATCGAAGGCCACCGCACCGAGCGTACCAGCAGCTGCACCTGCCCAAGCAATCATTCCCGTGGCAAAAGACGGCGACGAACGCATCGAGCTGAGCTCCATGCGCAAAGTCATCGCATCGCGCCTGCTCACCTCGAAGGTAACCATCCCGCATTTCTACCTTCATGTCGAAGCCGATGCCGCGCCTCTCATGGCTCTGCGCCAACAGGTCAACGAACAAGCCGAGAAAACCCACGGCAACAAATACTCGGTCAACGACTTCATACTCAAGGCCGTCATCAACGCCGCTCAGACCGTTCCGGCGATCAATGCTTCATTTGCTGGCGACCACATCGTGAAATTCAAACACATCGGTCTCTCGGTCGCGATCGCAGTCGAGGATGGCCTCGTGACACCGGTCATCAAACAAGCCGGAACCCAATCGCTGCTCGCGATCTCCAAAGCCGTAAAAGACTTCGCCGTCCGCGCGAAAGACAAAAAGCTCAAGCCCGATGAATTCGATGGTGGCACGATCACCGTTTCGAACCTCGGCGCATGGGGCATCGAGTCCTTCGACGCGATCGTCAATCCACCGCAAGCAGCGATTCTCTCAGTCGGCGCCGCGATCGAAAAACCGGTCGTCAAAAATGGCCAGATCGTCCCGGGCCTGCGCATGAACCTCGGCCTCTCTGCCGACCACCGCGTGGTTGATGGTGCCGTGGCCGCACAGTTCCTCTCGGAAGTGAAGAAGCTCATCGAGCAGCCCGCGATGATGCTCCTCTGATTCACTCCAACAAACTCTGATTCAAAAATAACCCCATGAGCGTTCAAAACTCATGGGGTTATTCTTTTGCTCTTAGAAGAATCTATTTTTTTGACTATATAAGATCATCTTCTTCATGGTGTGAACAAGTGCGCAAAAGACCTGTTCCCCTGCAGCAATGCTGATGTTCCACGCGAATAACAAGATGTGAATCCAGATCGAAAGCCACACCGGCATTTGCATCTGACTCGGCAAACCAATGGGATTTTCGCATGAGGCTCACACCTTTTCACAGTCCACTGACATCTTTTCAGAGCAAATTCCTGCGATGAAAATCTACACGCATTTGGTCACAAAGACCATGGCGCGATAACGTGGGTTTGATGACACAAAAAAAAGACCGGGGAATTCCCGGCCTTTCCTTGTGATCTGATCGCTTCTTTGGATCAGCGTCTCTTTTTGACCGGAGCTACCACAAAGTTCTTCGCGGCCGTCACCGCACGATTGGCATTCACGCGACCGCTGCCGTAATAGACATCTTTGCCAAGAGCGCCGATGTCATCGGAATTTTTGATCAACAAATCCACCAGTTGCACATTGGTGAGCGTCGAATTGGCGGCGGCCATGAGAGCGACCACGCCGGATGCCACTGGGCTGGAAAAGGAGGTTCCGTTCCATGCGGCATATTGATCACTGCCGTAGACCGAAAGAATGTCGACTCCGGGGGCGGAGACATCGACATAGCTGCCGAAGTTCGACCAGGTTGGGCGAGTGTCCGATGCATTGGTCGCGGAGACAGCGACGACATTGGTGCAAGCAGCCGGATAGAATGCTACATTGCTGCCGTTATTGCCGGCGGCAGCCACCAGCACGCATTGCTTGTTCCATGCGTAAGTGATCGCATCCTGAAGCGCGCGCGATGAAGAGGTGCCACCAAGGCTGAGGTTGATCACTTTCGCGCCTCGATCGGCGGCGTAAATGATGCCATTGGCGATCGCGGAATAAGAGCCCGAGCCATTGGCATCGAGCACACGCACCGGAAGAATTGGGTTCGACCATGCAACTCCGCAAACGCCGATCTGATTGTTCGATCCCGGAGAAAGCGTACCAGCAACACCGGTGCCATGGCCATTTTCGTCGTTGGCGTCATTGTCATTTGCGACAAAATCGTAGCCAGGCAGCACCTTGCCCACGAGATCGGGATGCGAGGCCCGCACACCGGAGTCGATCACCGCCACGATTTGGCTGGCAGAACCGGTAGTGGTGTCCCACGCGGTCGGTGCCTGGATTTTGGAAAGATGCCATTGCGAGCCCTGAAGGAAATATGGGTCGTTGCTGGTACCCAAGGCCTGCGCAATGAAGTCCGGCTCGACATACTCGATGTTGGCGTCGCGCTCGAGTTCGCCTTTCAGCAACGCGGCCGAGGCCTTTGGCGCACGCACCACGCGGGCATTAATTCCACGAATTTCCCCACGCTGGGTGGCGCCGCGCGCATTCAGCCGGCCTTTGAAATCGGCATCTCGCATCGTCGGCTTCAATTTGACGATGAGCCGGACTTCTCCGGTATCAACCTGCTGGGCAAAGGCGTGTGAACCCAGCGCGGCAAGCACGGCCGCAAGCAGGAGTGACAAACTGCGGAATGATGAACGGGCAATCGATCGATATTTCATGGGACTTCAGGGAAACGAGATTAGTTTCACGATATCCTGCCTTTCAGCCCTCGCAAGAAGTTTTCATTCATTGGCAGGGACGCCTTTCCAAGGCGTCCGAGAGGAAAAATGGGCGGTTACAGAGGCGATTCATCGGCGAACGGACCTTTCGGAGAAAGGTCCCTGCCCTCAGCGCTTGAATGCCGCCATCAGCGAAGACAGATCCGCCGGTGCGGCCTTGTCAGCCGTGAGGATCGCCGCCTTTTGTAGAGAAACGATCTCGGCTACCCCCTTGCGGCAAAGGTCGAGCATCGCGCTCATTTGATCGCCAGAAAAAACCGCCTCTTCGCCGCTGCCTTGGACTTCGACGAATTCCAGCGTCTCAGTCATCACGACATTGAAATCGACCGTCGCGCCCTTGTCCTCGATATAGTTGAGATCAAGCACCGGCGCACCTTCATGAATGCCAGCTGAAACGGCCGCCACGAGCTTGCGGATCGGGAAGTCCTTGAGCTTGCCCTCATTCATGAGCTTGTTGAACGCGATTGCCATCGCGACACAGCCACCGGTGATCGCCGCCGTGCGCGTGCCACCGTCGGCCTGCAAGACATCGCAATCGATCCATATGGTCCGCTGGCCAACCTTTTTCAAGTCGACCACCGCGCGCAGCGAGCGGCCAATGAGGCGCTGGATCTCCGACGAACGCCCATCGATTTTGCCGCGCGAAATGTCGCGGGGTTTGCGCTCAAGCGTCGAGTACGGGAGCATCGAGTATTCTGCGGTCAACCATCCGCCTTCGACTTTCTGCGCGCGCATCCAGCGCGGCACATCATCTTCAATCGTCGCCGTGCAAATGACGCGCGTGTCGCCAAACGAAACCAGCACCGAGCCGGTGGCGTGTGGGGCAACATTCGGAATGAATGAAATCGGACGAAGTTGATCGGGTTGGCGGCCGTCGGGGCGTGACATGCCGCCAGTGAAGCGCAGCCGATCAATTGCGGCAAGTCTGCATCAGGCCTCGCGGATCGCGCGGATGGCCGCCGCCATGTCGAGAGCGCGAAAAGTTGAGGATCCGGCAACCATCACATTTGCGCCCGCCGCTGCACAAGCTGCCGCGGTGACCGCATCGATGCCACCATCGACCTCAATGTGAAATGCATGTTTCCCCGATGCGCGAAGTTCTGCTACCGCGGAAATTTTTTTCAATACTTCGCTCATGAAAGCCTGACCCCCGAAGCCCGGCACCACGGTCATGCAAAGCAGCAAATCAATCTGATCGAAAAACGGCGCAACTCTTTCAACCGGCGTCGCAGGATTGAGCGCTAGCCCAGCCTGCAAGCCGGCGTCGCGAAT
>JBIKIK010000128.1:0-5121 GCA_044361655.1 Luteolibacter sp.
AACTTTCCGCTGCGAAGCCAAAGGTCGCCTCGTATCCTTTCACCACGCTGCAACCGGTGGTGGGCGTGCTCGAGTTTCCCGGCTATCGCCGCTGCACGATTGCCGACATTCCGGGCTTGATCGAAGGGGCTCACGAAAACCGCGGACTGGGTCATGAATTTTTGCGTCACATCACACGCTGCCGGGTGCTGCTTTTCGTCGTCGACATGGCTGGCAGTGAGGCGCGTGATCCGGTTTCGGATTTGGAAATTTTGCGCCGCGAGATTCGCGAATACGACGAAGAGTTGGCGCGTTTCCCGTGGAAGGTCGTGGCCAACAAGATGGACCTCGAAGGCGCGGCCGAGCACCTGGCGAATTTCCGTCAGAGATTCCCGAAGGTTGAGATCATTCCGATTTCTGCCGAGAGCGGTGAGGGCATGGATGACTTGCGCCGGATGCTCGACAGCGAAGTGGCCACTCATCCGAACGAGAAGTGAGCGACGAAAAGTGCGAAATGGTTTTCGTGTACGGCACGCTGCGGCGCGGTGGGTCGAATGATTTCCGCATGGCCGATCTGCGCTTTGTGGCGGAGGTAAAAGTGCGCGGGAGGCTTTATCGCATCGATTGGTATCCGGGCATTGTGGTCGATGAAAAAGCCGGGTCGGTGGTCGGAGAAATTTTCATGGTTAATGCCGAGACGATCGCCGCGCTCGATGAATTTGAAGGCAGCGAATACCGCAGGGTGAAGATTGCGGTTGAGTGGGTGGATCAGGGTGAATCATTCACGGCAGAGGCCTGGATCTGGGAGTGGCTCGGGGAAACGCGTGAGGATCAGCTCATCGCCAGCGGCGACTGGCTTGCCGAGCCGTGAGGTGTTGGAGGGAATGTCATGCACCACTTCCTGACGCGGTGTGATCAGCCGTAGTTTTTTTTCGCGGCTGTTTTTTGGGAAGGCCGTAGCGGTTGATCATGTTGTAAATGGTTCGCAAGCTGACCTTGAGTCTTTTGGCCGCGCGGCGACGGTTGCCATGGCATGCTTCGAGGGCGTTGATGAGGCTTGTTTTGGTGAGGGCCTCGATGCTGCCGGCGCCGCTCTCGGGATCTTCCGCTTCGGATGATTTTTGGACATCGAACTCGTTGAGGTGAGCGAGATCGCTGGGGCCGATGAGGCGATCGTCGGTGTGGGTGATGGCGTGTTCGAGCACGCTGTGAAGCTCGCCGATATTGCCCGGCCACGGGTAATCGCAGAGCAGCTCCATCGCCTTGCGAGTGATGCCGGGCACCCGAAGGTGATGGGTGGTGCAGATATGTGAAACGATGTTTTCACACAGGCGGGGTATGTCCTGCGACCTTTGAGCAAGCCCGGGAACATTGACGCGATATACCGAAGCGGCATACCAGAGGTCGGGTCTCAATTGTCCGACCCTGGCGTTTAGTTGGAGGTGCTGTGTGTCGGCCACCACCGAGGAGATGAGACGACAGGATTTTTCGGGTGAGGTGGATTGGTTTTGTTTGATCCATTCCAGCAACTCATCCTGCGCCTTTGTCGAAAGGCACTGAAGGTTTTCGATGTAAAGCGTGCCACCCATGCAGGCTTGTATTTTGGGGGTCACATGTGCGTGGGTGGATCCGTTTTGGTTGGTGAGAGACTTGCCGAAAAGTTCCTGTTCCACCCGGGTTTGGGGTACATGGGATGCGTCGATGGTGATGAAGCATTGGTTGGCTCGCGAACTTTTGCGATGGATCCATTGGGCGATGGATTTTTTTCCGCTGCCGGGTGGGCCGACGAGCATGACGGGCGAGCTTGTTTTGGCAGCATCGCGGGCATCGATCATGGCTTGCCGCATGGCGGGTGATTGCCAACGGCTTCGGCGTGGAGTTGTCGCATGGGTGGTGTGTGTCTTGTGCCGTTGCTCGTCGATCGCTCTTGAAACCGTCGAGAGCAATGTCGATTGCCGGCAGGGTTTTGTGAGGTAATCGACCGCTCCGGCTTTCATGGCCAGCACGACGGATGGGGTGTCGCTTCTTGCACTGAGTACGATGCAGGGAAGATCGGGCCGAGTTTTTCTGGCGATTCGGATGGCTTCGATTCCATCGCCGTTGGGCAGCGTGAGGTCGACCAATGCGGCGTCCAAGGGTTGCTCTTGCTGGAGCATGGTGGTGGCGTCTGCAAGGCTGGTGCATGTGACGCATGCCACATGGTGATTTTTAAACATTTCGCTGATGCGTGAGGCGCTGGTGGCGTCTCCATCGATCAGCAGGAGGGTATGCGTTGCCTTTTTTTCTTTGGTGGCATCGGCTTCGCGGGACTTTTCTGCAATGTGTGATGTGGCTCGCATGGGGAGATTGGTATGGTGAAGCATGCGGTTTCGGCGTAATGGCGCAATCCACGCGATGGCGCGAGACGGGACGGTCGCGCTGTGCGATCGGCGCGTCGGGGATGAATTTTTTGCAGTGATTGGTGAAATCACTCATGTTGCCTAGGTGGTTTTGCCGACGATGGGTAGTGGCATCAAATCATGCTTACCCAAACATCCACACCCAAACGAATTGTTGGCCGGGATTCCGGTCGTGTCATTGAGTCAATCCCCAGAACACGCGTGCTGGCAAAGCGCTCCGCGCTTGCGGCTTTCGTGGCACTGGCGGGATTTGGTTTCTCCAGCATTGCCGGTGCCGCAGACGTTGGCCTAGCTTGGAATGCAAACCCGGAAACAGACATTGCCGGCTATCGGCTGAGCTATGGAACGAGCTCCGGTCAGTACACTCAGGTCAAGGAAGTGGGACGCGACACGCGTACGCTCGTCACCAACCTCGAAGCTGGTCGTACTTATTATTTTGCGGTCGCCGCCGTGAATTACGCGGGCATGCAGAGTGATCCATCGGCTGAAGTCTCGTACCAAACGCCGCCGCTTTATTTCAATCTCAATCTGGCTTGGAATCCGAATCCTGAAACCGACATTTCCGCCTATCGCTTGAGCTACGGAACTTCTTCGGGTCAGTACAATCAGGTGGTTGATGTCGGTCGCAACACTCGCGCGACCGTGAGCAATTTGGAGCAGGGAAAGACCTATTACTTTGCTGTGACGGCGGTGAACTATGCCGGCATGGTGAGTGATCCTTCGAGTGAGTTTATTTACAATGGCGCGCCTGCCATTGCTGCGACTTCGTCCTTTGCGCTATTGCAACTAAGTTCGCCCACGGTGAGCAGCCTGTCTTCGGATACGGGTTCGGTGGCCAATGTGCTTAGCTCTTACCTTGGCGGAGATTCTGCCGGTGGTGTTGATGCGGGTTTGTCGCCGACCGCGTCGAATGTGACGGCGGACCCTGATGGTGATGGTGTTAGTGACTCCTATCTGGTGTTCAGCTACCGTCGTGCTCAGCTTGTTGCCGGTGACTCGAGCATTGCGGCCAGTGTTGAGGTCAGCCGTGATCTTGATTCCGGCTGGGAGGAAAGCAGCGGTCTGCCGGGTGTGGTGGTGCTTGAAGAAGCGAATGCCGCCGCGCCGGGAGTTGATATCGTGAGAGTGTATTTGCCGACGAGTCTCGCAACAAACGGAAGTCTGTTTGCGAGGTTGGCGGTCAGCCAGCTCGCGCCCTGATCCCCCGAAGTGCGTTGAGTTCCGAGCATTGAAACAAAAAAACCGCAGCCCATGGGGTTGCGGTTTTTTTTGTTGAGAGATGTGATCGCAGGGATCAGCGCTTGGAGAATTGGAAGCGCTTGCGGGCACCGGGTTGACCGGACTTTTTGCGTTCCTTCATGCGCGGGTCGCGGGTGAGGAAACCGAGTGGCTTGATAACCTTGCGATTCTCGGGATCGACCTGGGTGAGGCTGCGGGAGATCGCGTGGCGGATCGAAACGGCTTGGGCGTGGATGCCACCGCCTTTGACGACCACATTGACGTCGTACTTGTTGGTCAGCGAGGTCGCTTGGAAGGGGGCGAGGATCGCGTTTTGAAGTTCGATTGTGGGGAGGTAGTCTTCGAAGGGGCGCGAGTTGATGATGATTTGGCCGGTGCCTTCGGTGAGCCAGACTCTCGAGACTGCGGTTTTGCGGCGGCCGGTGGCGCTTGGTGAGGTGGTGGACATGGTGGGAGAAAATTAGGATGCGCTTAGCGGACGGCGTATGCGACGGGTTGTTGTGCTTCGTGCGGGTGTTCGGCACCGGCGTAGACCTTGAGCTTGGAGTATTGGGCTTTGCCGAGGCGGGTCTTGGGAAGCATGCCATAGACGGCGCGCTCGACGAGGAGGATCGGGCGGCGTTCGCGGACCATGCGCGGGGTTTCGACCTTTTGTCCGCCGACATATCCCGAGAAGCGGGTGTAGATCTTGGCATTTTCCTTGGCGCCGGTGAGCACGACTTGATCGGCATTGATGACGACCACGAAGTCGCCGGTGTCGATGTGGGTGGTGAAGGTTGGCTTGTGCTTGCCGCGGAGGAGGCGGGCGGCTTCGACAGCGACCTGGCCGAGGACTTTGCCCTTGGCGTCGATCACATACCACTTGCGCTCGACTTCTTGGGGCTTGGCGGAAAATGTCTTCATGTGCTTATAAGGAGGTGGTTGCGACCATGGTTGAGGTCGCGCGGGGGGCGCAAATTAGGGATCCGGCTGGTGGCTGTCAATCGGGAAATCACGCGAATTTTCCTCAAATTTTCAGCAAATGCGGCGATGGGGCGCGGGGGGGGGATTTCGGGGAAAATCACTCCTTCGCGTCGGTGGGTCGGCTGGGCGGGCTGTTGATTCGGCGTGGCAGCGGGCCGGTGCCGGAATCACCGATGGATGACTGGGAGCGGATTGCCTTGGCGATGTAGGCTGCGAGCTTTTGGCGGTAGGCCGGATCGGCAGCGAGTCGGCTGTCGCCGGAGTTGCTGAGGTAGCCGCATTCAATGAGGACGCAGGGGATTTCCGGGTTGCGGGTGAGGCGCAGGCGGCGGCGGACTAGGCCGCGGTTGTTTTTTTCGGCGGGGCTGGCGGCGCTCATGGCGCGTTGCAAGCGGGTAGCGAGGCCGTGGCTGTCGACTCGCCAGAAATAGGTTTCGGGTCCGCGCACATGGGAGGGGCCGCTATTAAAATGGATGCTTATGAGCACCGCATCGCCGCGCTTGTTGGCGAGGGCGACGCGATCATCGAGTTCGATGAAGTG
>JBIKIK010000234.1:0-5097 GCA_044361655.1 Luteolibacter sp.
CCGTGATGTCCAACTTCGCAACCAATTTGCCACGATTTATACGGCCGGTGTGGCAACGACAAATTCCAACAGCATTTTCAGTGCTAATGATTTTGTCACACCCGTCATTCCAGCTACGAACATACACCCCAGCCAATCCGGTGCAGGCTTAACGCTTGGTGAGCTCCAACAAGTCTATCAGCCGACTTGGTCCATGGCAGGCGGCAACATCAATATTCAAGCAGGACAAAACATCGCCCGCTACACGCTCAACAATGACGAACTGACCATCGACTCAAGCCGTCAGATGCCAACCAACTGGCTTTATCGTCGCGGCCATGTCGATCCCACCACTGGCCTTTTTGCCGACAACGGCGGCGTCGATCGGGTAACCGATACCGCCACTTCGACCACATGGTGGATCGATTATAGCAATTTCTTCCAAGGGATTGGAACACTGGGTGGCGGCAACATCGCATTCAAGGCCGCCAAAGATGTCATCAATGTGGATGCGGTGGCACCAACCAATGCGCGCATGGCAGGTCGCGACGCAAGCACCGGCAAGAATCTCGCCCCAGATGAAACCAAGCTATTGGAATGGGGCGGTGGCGATGTCACCATTCAGGCCGGATCGGACATCAGCGGCGGCATCTACTATGTCGAACGCGGTCAAGGAACGCTCAGCGCTGGCAACTCCATCACGACCAACGCAGCAAGAACTCCCACACCCGCCACGCTTGCAGGGGAAGAGCCTTTGGGCTCGTCCACTTGGCTTCCAACTACTCTGTTTGCAGGGAAATCCGGTTTCGATGTGGTCGCACTCGGCGATATCCTCTTGGGCCCTGTCGCCAACACCTTCATGATGCCGCAAGGGCTGAACAACAAGTACTGGTACAAAACCTACTTCAGCACCTTGTCGTCCGAATCCTCACTTTCCGCGACATCTTACGGCGGTGATATCACCCATCGCAATGCAGCGACACTGCCCGAGAGCTCGAGCGCCACAAACATTTTGGCCAATTGGTTCAGTGGTCAGAACCTTTATGTGGGAGAATCCTCCGCTTTCAACTCCTCGCATTATCAGCCATGGATACGCCTAACGGAGACCGACCTCAGCAACTTCTCATCGGCCTTCACACTCACCACATCCAAGTTCAGCAGCGCATCCTTCGGTGGTGATATCAATCTGGTCGGAAGCATCAGCCTTTCCCCATCGGCAATTGGAAATCTTGAGCTGTTTGCGGCAGGTCAGGTCAATGGCCTCAACCCAACAGGGGAAGGCCTCCTGAATGGAGAAAAAGTCCAAGTCTGGACCAACTCTTCGATCAATGTTTCGGATGCTGACCCCGACTCAATCCCAAGAATCACCTCCCCGCTGGCCTACCAAAGCCTCTCTGGCAGAGACAAGGATAAATCCATTGATTCCACACTCAACATCCTGCAAGGCGTCACTGCTGCTCTGACGGAATCCGGCTCCTACTCGGGCCAATTCGCCAACGCCTATGTCAAATCCGCCCTTCACGGCGGTAGCATTCTTCATGCGGCAGACAGAACTCCGGTACGCATCTACGCCTTGGGTAGCGATATCTCCGGACTCACGCTTTATGCTCCCAAGCAAGCCCGCGTGATGGCCGAGCGCGACATCACCGACATCGCACTTTACATCCAAAACACCGATAAAAGCGATATCACTCTCGTTTCAGCAGGACGCGACATTCTGCCCTACAACGAAAGCTCCCCTACCCGTTCGATCGCCAGTGACCTGAGTGCTGGGAATCTGGTGGGCGATGAAGCCCAATCCACCGTCGCGGGAAGCGCCAGCAATGCCATGGCCGGTGATATCCAAATCAGTGGACCTGGCGTGCTCGAAGTTCTCAGCGGAAGAAACATCGACCTCGGAACCGGAGCCAACTATTCAAACGGCACCGGCCTCGGCATCACCAGCATCGGCAACAACCGTAATCCAAACCTGGCCTTCACCGGCGCCGACATCATTGCCCTCAGCGGAGTCACCGCCGCATCTGGCTCAGGCCCGGCCGATGGCATCGCCAACAGCTCGATGCGGATGTCTGATTTCACGAACAGATTCTTCACCGACCCGGAAAGCTTCACCTCCGCTTACCGCCAAAAGCTTGCCAGCGGCATGACCTACGACCAGCTGAGCATCGAACAACGCGCGATTGTCGGACTCGAAAAATTCTACGCGGTTCTCAACCAAAGCGGCAAAGACGCGCTAAAAACCGAATCCAAGGACGGAGATTATGAAGAAGGCTATGCAGCCATCAAGACCCTCTTCGGCGAACAACCCAACAAAGGCGAAATCCTGACCCGCGCCCGCGAGATCCGCACCGTCACCGGTGGCTCAATCAGCCTCTCCAGCGCCGCTGGCGGCATCACGATGGCCTCGGAAATCTTCGGCAACCCGCTCACCCCGCCCGGCATCGTCACCGAATATGGCGGCAGCATTTCAACCTTCACAGACGGTAGCGTCGACATCGGCCAGGCCCGTATCTTCACCCTACGCGGTGGCGACATCATGATGTGGTCTTCAAAGGGCAACATCGCTGCGGGAACCGCCGCACGCACCGTCGTGACCGCACCACCGACCCGCGTGGTCATCGACGTCAACAGCGCCAATGTGGAAACCGACCTTGGCGGCCTCGCCACCGGTGGCGGCATCGGCGTGCTCGCTTCAGTCGAAGGCGTGAAGGAAGGATCCGTCGGATTGTTCGCACCCAAGGGCTTCATCGATGCAGGCGACGCAGGCATCCGCTCAACAGGCAACATCCAGATCGGTGCCCAGGTTGTGCTGAACTCCAGCAACATCAACTCCGGCGGCGCGACTACCGGTGCCGCCGTGGCCGCCCCTAGCGCCCCAAGCGTTTCATCAGTCACAAGCGCCTCAAATTCTGCCGCAGCCAGCACGGCCAGCACACCCAAACCGGCAGAAAACAAACAGGAAAGCAATACCGCCGCAACAGACAATTCCTTGCCGACGGTCTACACGGTCGAAGTGATCGGCTATGGCGGCGGATCGGGTGACGATGAAAAAGATGACAATGAAGAAAAAAAATCTGAGCAAAATTCCACACTCTGATTCGATATTCTTCCGAACCATGAAACTACGAAATCCCATCCACGGCGCCATCATTGCCTTGTTCCTTGGTGCATGCTCCAGCCTCTACGCCACGGAACAAACACCCACAAAAAAACCCGATCAAGCCCAGTCCCCATCAAATGACCCCGAGGGCTTGTTTCAGCAAGCCCGTTCCCTGCTGCTTGGAATAGGCGTCAAAAAAGATAGCGCCAAGGCATTCCAACTCATGCAATCCGCCGCCGATCTGGGGCATGCCGATGCCATGGGCGGACTCGGCTACTTTTACAGCCAAGGCATCAGCGTGCCCAAAGATCCTGAAAAGGCACTCGAATGGTTTCGCAAAGGTGCGGAAAAAGGTTCCGCCAAATCCCAATACAATCTCGGCACCTCACTCATGAAAGCCCATGAGGCTAATCCTGATGAAAAACAAGCCGCCGAGGCCATCGATTGGATCCGCAAAGCCGCTGAGCAAAAACTGCCGGAAGCGAATCTCACCTACGGAATCTACGCATACATGGGCGAAAACGGCATCGCCCAAAACTACGAATTGGCCGCCACACATTTTCAAATCGCTGCCGACCAAGGCCTCGCAGATGCTCAAAACTATCTCGGTGCCATGAACCAAAACGGCCAAGGAATGGCCATCGATCACGAACAGGCAATCGCATGGTATCGCAAAGCCGCCCTCCAAAGCCATATTCGCGCCCAAGCAAATTTAGGCTTCGCGATCGGCACAAACAACGCGGATGAAAACAAACAAAACGAGGCACTCGCATGGCTCAGCATCGCATCCCAGCAAGGCGATGTGAGCGCCGAAAAAGGCCTTATCGAAATCGAGCAAGTTATGACGCCGGAAAAGCGCCAAAAAATCAATACCTTGGCCATCGAGATCCGCAAACAAATCAAACCAAACACCCCGTCCATCGGTAAGTAAATCGTGGTGCGGGCATCCCGCCCGCCACCTCTTCATCTATTCAATTTCCTACAAAAATCCGCGCCGTTGTTACCGGCTCCCTAATGATCGACCACTGATTTCACTGATGACACTGATAAGAAAAATTGGAAACTACAGCGATGCGAATCGAATCACCTATCATCAGCATCCTCAACAAATCAGTAAATCAGTGAAATCAGCGGTCAAAGTTAACTCATCCGCTGCTTAAGAGCCACTCACTCCCGCCCATTTACCGGCAGCCTTGCCTCCAGCTCGCTCTGGATACCGAATCGATTTGCGGCATCATCTCCAAACAACAACTGATGGGATTGATTAGCCTTCTCAGTCGCTTGCATGGCCTCATCAGTCGGAGCAATCACCCGCGTATCCTCGCCCGATTCTCCGTTGGAATTGAATTCACTTTGCTCTTGA
Organism: Luteolibacter sp.; assembly: GCA_044361655.1. GTDB lineage: Bacteria > Verrucomicrobiota > Verrucomicrobiia > Verrucomicrobiales > Akkermansiaceae > Luteolibacter. The sequence continues at coordinate 4,443 of JBIKIK010000234.1, forward strand.
GATGATACTTCAGTTCCCACTGTTGCATTGGACCCAAGCTCACCCGTCTGCGCCACATCTCGGTAGAACTCATCGACCAAATGGTCGACGGCAGCCTTGATCTGGGGCGTCAGAGGTCCCGCCCCCTCATGGCCCGCTTCAATCACAGCCATGTGCATCATGGCCGCAGGCAAGGCAAAGTCGTCGGCAAGCCTCACGGCCTGCGCTTGCTGGTCCGATTTAGCAACAGAATCAAAAGCGACGTCGGCAGATTCATTTTCAACTCGGCTATCACCATCCGGCAATGACTTCTCAATTCCGGCCACGGAATCTTTCTCCACGCCAGTTTGTTTGGCACCCTTTCCAACCTCAAGCTCAGCATGCTCATCACCTCTACCGTTAAAGCCGTGCACGCTGACACCGGCAACATCATTCGACTGCTCCTCAGGCTGAATCGCAGTCACCTTCTCCTCAGTCACAAGACCTGCAACCGCCTCTGGCAGCGACTTCCTATCTGATCGCTCCAAGTTCCACCAAGCGGCTACGATGGCCATCGAAAGCACACATACGGATAGATAAACATTATTTCTCATCATCAGTAAAATCTGTGTAGTCAGTGGTCAAATATCTGTCATTTGAACCGCCAGCATCTCTTCTTAGTCTAATCCACTTTCGT
>JBIKIK010000129.1:0-5093 GCA_044361655.1 Luteolibacter sp.
GCCGGCGCCTACCACTCGCGCCTCATGCAGTCGGCTCAGGACGCACTCGCACCCAAACTCGCCGCCGTGCCGATGCAAGCACCCGGCATTCCGGTGGTCTGCAACTTCGCGGCCAAAGCAGTCAGCGATTCTGTCGAAATCCGCTCGATGCTCGAAAAACAAGTCACCGGCTCAGTCCGCTGGACGGAATCGATCCAAACCCTCATCGCCATGGGCCATCGCCAATTCATCGAACTCGGCCCCGGCAAAGTCATCGCAGGGCTCGTCGCCAAAATCGACAAGGACGCCACCGTGATCTCGGTCGAAGACCTCCCCAGCCTCGAAGCCGCAACCCAGCAACTCGCCTAATCAAATGAAAATTTTCACTCATTTGAAAAAAGGGATTGCCTCCGCCCAAGGCGCCTCCTAGTTTCCCGCCCACCCGAACGGGATGGAGCGGTAGCTCAGTTGGTTAGAGCGCCAGCCTGTCACGTTGGAGGTCGCGGGTTCGAGCCCCGTCCGCTCCGCCATCCCCGTTCGTGAATCAACCCCGCCCCACAAAGGCGGGGTTTTTTCGTAGCGGCGATCACCGGTCGCCGCTCTTCCCCTCCTATCATCACAGCGCCCGCTCATTCGCGGTTCAACAGCTTTCTGAAAGATTAGGCGTCGCGAGCGCCAAAGCGGGCAGGATGCCCCCCACATGATGACGCAAAACCTTGCGTTCCACGGGTTTCCGCCCTTTTATGCCCACCCCATGCCTACTGTCGCCATCGTCGGCCGCCCGAATGTCGGGAAATCCGCGCTCTTCAACCGCCTCGCAGGTCGCAAGATCGCCATCGTGCACGACCAACCCGGCGTGACCCGCGACCGCATCAGCGCGCCATCTAAAGCAACCGCCCACCCCTGCACGATCATCGACACCGGTGGCATCGGCGGCAACATCGAGGATGGCTTCGACGCGCAAGTCGCCATCGAGGCAGACATCGCGATGCAAACAGCCGACCTCATCCTGTTCGTAGTCGACGCCCACGACGGCCTCACAGCGACCGATCAATCGATCGCCCAAAAACTTCGCAAGGCCACCCCTCCGGTCATGCTCGTGCTCAACAAGGTCGACGACCCGAAACACGAATCCTCATTCTCCGATTTCGCCCGGCTCGGATTTTCAAAAGTCCTCTTCGTCTCCGCCGAACATGGACGCAACTTCGGTCGCCTCTGCGATGAAATCGATGCGGTGATCGCACCACTTGCCGAGGAATCGGAAGCCATGGCCGAGGTGGCGGAAAACGAAGGCATCAAAATCGCCATCGTCGGCAAACCGAATGCCGGGAAATCCTCACTCGCCAACGCCATCCTCAAGGACGAACGCACGATCGTCTCCGACATCGCCGGCACCACCCGCGATGCGATCGATCTGCCCTGCTCGTTCCAAGGAGAAAACTTCACGCTCATCGATACCGCCGGACTCCGCCCACGCGGCAAACGCGACAACTCGGTCGAAGTCTTTTCCGCGATGCGCACCGAAAAGGCCATTCGCCGCGCCGACCTCTGCGTGCTGGTCGTCGATGTCGCCGCCGGCATCTCGGCTCAAGATCGCAAGATCGCCCAAACAATCATCGATGAGAAAAAACCCTGCCTCATCGTCCTCAACAAATTCGACCTCTACCACCCCGGCACCAACCAATCCGCTCGCCTCGAAGAAGCGACCGCCCACGCCCGGCGCGAATTGTTTTTCCTCCACTATGCCCCCCTCGTCGCCTGCTCGGCCAAAACCGGCGGATCCGTGGAAAAGGTTCTCAAAGAGGCCCTCAAAATCCGCAAGGGCTCGCAAAACATCCCCGGCACCGGCCAACTCAACCGCATCCTCCAAACGGCTTTCGAAACCAACCCGCCTCCAATCGACAGCCGACTCAAACGCCGACTCAAACTCTACTACGCCACAGCCGCCACCAACGAAAAATACAGCGTGATTCCCGTGCCGGTGATCGTACTCTTCGTCAACGACAAGCGCCTCATGGCCAGCAGCTACGAATCCTACCTCACCAACCAATACCGCGCAGCCCACCCGGCTCCCGGCATCCCGGTGATCTTCTCGGTGCGCTCACGCTCACGCCGCGAATGGGAACCCCGCCAAAAGCCACAAGGGCACTGAATTTTTTTCACCACCGTGAAGTTCATCACCATCATCACCATTGCCTTGGCCACCACACTTGGCGTCCAAGCAAAGACATGGAGAAATGTGGAAGGCAAATCCATCGAAGGGGAATATGTGAGCCGCACCGACAAGGATGTCACCATCCGGCTCGCAACCAAAAAAACCACCACCATCGCGCTCGACAAACTGCACGAGGACGACCGCTTCTGGCTCGATAACAATCACCCGTTGAATGCCAAGCCCGCACAAAATCCCGCCGCCGTCTTCGATCAACTGACCTTCGGCGACAATCACAAGCAGGTGGAGGAAAAACTCAAGGCCAGCAAGTTCGCCAAACTCACCGTCGCCGAAACCTTTCTCGGCCGCTCGGGACTCAACGGGGTTTTCCGCACCACCGAAAAAATCGGCGGGCTCGACGCATCGCTCTATTTCGAGTGGAAAAACGAGGACAGCCTCGAGGAAGTGAACCTACACACCGACCCACTGCCAATCACACAAGCCCAGCAGACACTCGTTCCTTGCTGGAAGGAGTTCGTAAAGTTGCTCAGCAACCTCTACGGCAAACCTGTGATCTCTTCACCCGAACTCAACATTTCTTCGATCCCCGACGGAGCATATCAACCCACCCACCTCTGGAACCTCAGCCCAAAAGGCAGCGTCACACTCGGCGCCTCACGCGAAGGCGACAAACTTCTGATCGTCTGCCGCTTTTCAGAGAAAAAAACCAATCCGGTCGCACTCCCCGAATAAGCAAACACCATGCCGGGAAAATCCGAACTCCTGAACCTGCAGTTCATCGAAGCGCGACACTCGCTCATCGAAATCGCTGCCTTTCTCGATCGCTTCGACCGGCATGATGGACCATCCGACTTCCGCCTCGAAGCGCTGAAAAACGCGCTACCCATCCTGTTGGAAAATCATCCCGATCGCGCCCGCAAAATTCTCGAGTCGCTTTCGGATCCCTCCAGCGAACCGATCCCCCACGCCACCACCCAAGGTGCCGCTGGCGCGCCCAAGCCAGACCTCTGATTTCTCCACGCGATGAAATACATCGAACCCCACGCGCACATGGTCAGCCGCACGACGGATGACTATGAAAAGCTCGCACTCGCCGGATGTCAGGCGGTTTGCGAGCCGGCATTCTGGGCCGGCTTCGATCGCTCATCCGCTCAAGGGTTCCACGATTATTTCCGCCAACTCACCGAGTACGAACCCCAACGCGCGGCAAAGTTCGGTATCAAACATTTCTCGTGGCTCTGCATCAACCCCAAGGAAGCCGACGACCCGGGCTTTGCTCGCGAAGTGATGTCGCTCATCCCGGAGTTTCTCAAGGCACCAAATGTCCTCGGCATCGGCGAAATCGGTCTCAACAAAAACACGCGCAACGAACTCACCATCTTCGAAGAACATGTACAGCTCGCGCTCGACCACCAGCTTCCGGTCCTGATCCACACTCCACACCTCGAGGATAAACTCAAGGGCACACGGCTCATCCTCGATTCGCTTACAAATTTTTCCCAACTCAACCGCTCGCAAGTGATCATCGACCATGTCGAGGAGCACACGGTCTCACAGGTGCTCGATGCCGGCTACTGGGCGGGCATGACGCTTTACCCGCACAGCAAGTGCTCGCTCGACCGCGCCATCGACATCCTCGAAGTGCATGGCCCCGACCGCCTCTGGATGAACTCTGCCTGCGATTGGGGCATCTCGGATCCACTCGCCGTGCCAAAGTGCGCCCTGCGCATGAAGGCCCGCGGCCATGACCCCGCAGCGATCGAAAGAGTCATCCACCAAAACCCCGTCGACTTCCTCAGCCAGTCGCCGAGATTCGTGATCTAACAGAATCGTCTTTTGAAATTCCGCCGCGCCCATCTCGCATACTGCACCAACATCCACCCGGCCGGAAACTGGGAGGAAACACACCATAGCCTCCAAACCCACACGCTTGGCGTCCGCGAACTGCTGAACAAACAAGGCATGCTCGCTACCAACGAAGCCTTCGCGATCGGGCTTCGCCTGTCAGCCTACGCGGCTAGCGAACTGCTGCAGGGCGACCAACTCGCACGCTTCCGCGATTGGCTCGCCGAGACAAACACCTATGTGTTCACGATCAACGGATTTCCCTACGCAAACTTCCACGGCACCCGTGTGAAGGAACAAGTCTTCGCACCGGATTGGACACATCAAGACCGCGTCGAATACACCAAAAACCTTTTCGAAATCCTTGCAGCCATCGCCCCTGCAAACAGCGGCGCATCCGTCTCGACCCTGCCCGGGTCCCACAAGTTGTTTGAAGCGGACGAATCAATCATTCGGAAAAACCTGATCAGCCTTGCCGATTGGCTCGACGATCTCTCCGCCCGCTCAGGCAAGGACCTGCACCTCGGACTCGAACCGGAACCACTCGGCCACATCGAAAACACCAAGGAATCACTGGCATTTTTCGATCGCCTCACAAATGAGGCAAGTCATCCGACATCATTACTCAATCGCATCGGCATCAACTACGACTGCTGCCACTTCGCCCTGCAGTTCGAGGACGCAAAACATTCGCTCGAATCGCTCACGCAGGCCGGCATCCGCATTTCAAAAATCCACCTCTCCAACGCCCTCGCACTCGATCCGAAAAATCCGGCAGCCATCACAGCCATCGCGGGCTTCGATGAGCCGGTGTACTCGCATCAAGTCGTGCATCAAAATGCATCCGGCACATTGAGCCGCTTCATGGATCTGCCCGATTTCCTCAGCGCCACACCATCCAGCCTATCCGGCGAAGCACGCGTGCACTTCCACATCCCGCTCGATGCGAAACCATCGACGCCGCTCGGCTCGACCAGCGATCATGTCACCGACACGCTGTCATGGCTGGGCTCCCACCCCGATGCCTGCACGCACCTCGAGATCGAGACCTACACCTGGGGCGTGCTGCCGACCGAGCTTCGCCGCCCGGTCGAGG
>JBIKIK010000130.1:0-5072 GCA_044361655.1 Luteolibacter sp.
CATCAGTGCGCCGAAGTTGCCCTTGGGCGCGAAGATGTGGGCGAGGAAACCCTTGAGGCCGTTTTCGGTGAGTGCCCAGTAGAACCAGAGGATGGCGAAGGTGAAGGCCATCGCGGCGGTCATGTTGATGTCGGCGTTGCCGCCGCGCATGAAGGGGGTGAAGCCGTGTTGGCCGTTGGCATCGACGGTGTTCCAGCCAACCGTGCCAACGCCGGGGACGAGGCCCATGTAGTTGTTGACGAGGATGAAGAAGAAGATCGTGCCGAAGAACCAGAACACGCGCTTTACCAAGTGTTCGCCCATCAGGCCGGCAAGGAAATCGTAGAGCGTTTCGATTGCCCACTCGGCGAAATTTTGCACTCCGGCGGGGATGAGCGACATCTTGCGGGTCGCGGCGCGGCAGAACAAAACGATGAGACCGACGGCCAACCAAACCATCACCATCGAATTGGTGACGAAGTCGTTGAGCTGGGGTGCGTAGAGCGGGAGGGCGTGATGCCCTTCGCCGCCACCTGCCCAGAGGGTGCCGAGGCAGGACAGCCAAGTGGCCAGGGAAACGATGAGTTTGCGTCGAAACATGCCGGAATTGCCCGAAGAAAAGGGCGCGCGGTCTTTATGAACTGCCACAGAGATCCGCAAGTCATTTTCCGTAAAATTTGGACGAAAACCACCAAGCCCCTTGTTTGCCCGCGCTGCACGGGCATGTGGCCCCTTCATGGTGCCATTGGGAATGCGTATCCGATTCAATTTCGGTAGCGGTAAAAGTGACTGACCCCGCGGCTCACAACGAAATGCCCTTCAAGTCAAGCTCTCTCTGACTCGCGATCGCGGAAAAAACCCGAAAATCAAAGGCTTTTATCTTGCCAAGCAAGCGTCTCTCCGGCCATTAATTGCGTTGCCATGAACAAAGCTGAACTCATTGATGCCATCCAAGCCGCCCTCGGAAACGACGCCACCAAGCGTTCCGCCGACGAAGCTCTCGAAGCCGTTCTCTCCTCCCTCGAAAAAGGTGTGAAGAAGGACAAGAAGGTCCAAATCATCGGATTTGGCACCTTCGAAGTGAAAGAGCGCGCTGCGCGTGAGGGGATTAACCCAAAGACCGGACAGAAGATCCAGATCGCCGCATCCAAAACGGTCGGCTTCAAGGCTTCTTCCCGTCTCAAGGATTCGCTGTAATCGCGAGTCCTGAAAAAACCTGTTTGTATCAACCCATTAAAAAACCCCGGCCTTCGATGGTCGGGGTTTTCTCTTGTCAAAGACCGCGTTCGGCGCGCCACTGCTCGCCGCATCCATCATGAAACCACGCATCACACTCGCCGAAGTCACGCTGCCCCAAGGTGGCGTGCTGACCCTGCAGGAACACGACGGCAGGAAATCGCTTGTCATTCACGGCCAGCAAATTTGCGGGCCTGCGACGCGTGAAGTGGAGCAGGAAATGGCAAGGTTGGCCTGCGCGCCCTTTCGCCCGGCGCGGCAACCGAAGCTTTGGTTTGCAGGGCTTGGCTTGGGTCATGCCTTGGCCGCCGCCTGCACCGAGCTCAAACAAAAGCGTGCGACGCTGATCGTTGCCGAGCCGCTGGCGGCGATGGCCGATTGGCATCGTGCGCATTTGCCGGAGAGTCCGTTGAATCATGATTCGCGCGTGGTCTTGGAAAACGATTGCGGGCCCGCGGGGCTCTTGCGTCATGCCGGCATGCTGCATGCGATTTTGCTGCACCTCGATGCGTCGCCGATGAATCCCGAGAATCGCCCGTGGGTCGACGATCGCCGCTGGCTGTCCGCCGCGTACGAGGCCTTGCAGCAGGGCGGCTTGTTGGCGATCGCCGGTTCGCGCAGGACGGCAAACATCAGCCGCCGTTTGCAGCGATGTGGCTTTGATGTCGCGGAGTATTCCGTGCCGATTTCCGCAGGCGCGAAGAAGCCGCGTTTTGCGCCGATCTGGCTCGCGCGCAAGGGGCGGCCCGTGGGGTGATGCCATGCTTTGCTGACGCGATCGCGGAGTGAGCTGATTCCATTGAACGAATCCCGATCGCATCGGTCCAACTCCATGAAGACCGGGAGCTCGTCTCCATGTCTTCAAGTAAGGGTGAACAGCAGTTGGCAATTTCATGCCCGTGGCGGATCGAACCGCCCATGACATGGAGTTGTACAGCATGGCCGTCGGGGTTGGGTGCCCCGGCGGCCTCACGCTTGCCTCCGGTAAAATCGTCTTTTCGCCTGCGGTGCTGCGGCTTAGCGTGGAATGAGCAAGCGTTGATGAGTTTGCTTTGCCGAGATGCGCGGATCCCGAAACAAAATGCTTTTTCATGCGGCGCGCCGTTTTGTGTTGGCCGCATGCCTGATGATTTCCGCTGCCGTGCAAAATGCTTTCGCTGATGCCCCGCCGATGTCGGAAGCCCCATGCTGCGAAGCGCCGACGCGGGCGGGCTTGGTAGCACACGCTGATCATCAAGAGCAAGCCCGTGCCTTGGCGGTTGGCAGCAGCATCATGGAAAAATGGGCGCGAATGGCCGCCGATCTTGCGCCCACACCGGTGCTCAATCATGGCGTGAGCGGATCCCAAACGCCCGAGTGGTTGCCCGGCGCCGCGATCCAACATTGGGAAACCAAGGTGATGAAGCAAAGGCCCAAGATGCTCGTGTATTATTGCGGTAGCAACGACATCAACGCGCGGCGGCCAGCGGAAGAAATCCTCGGCAACACCATCAAATTCATCAGCGCGTTTCGTGCGATCCACCCCGATGTGCCGGTGCTTTACCTTTCGGTGATCCGCGCGCCACAGAAGCGCATCGACGGCCTCGTCGCCGAGGTGGATCGCGTGAACCATCTCGTGCGCGAGTGGTGTGCCACGCAGCGTCGCGTGATGTTTCTCGATGTGAACCCGGCGCTCGTCGATGCCACGGGCAACGCATTGCAAGCGGACTCCTTCGAGGCCGATCAATTGCACCTCAGCGAAGCCGGCTACCGCCGGATGGCGGAACTCGTGCGGCCTGCTTTAAGCGGCTTGGGTTTGTGAAAAAATTCAGCAAGCTTTTCTTCGCTGAACTCTTGAAACTTCAAACTTGAAGCTTGGCATTTATGCCTCAACGCGTGACGCCGCGTTGCGATTCTTCGAGGAAGCTAATGAGGTGGCCGACCTGCGGGTTGTCGCCATCGTGGGTGGCTTTGAGCGAGCTGATCGATTGGGTGAGGTTGCTGTCCTTTTTGAGGAACAACTTTTTGTAAGCGGCCTTGAGGGATTTGATGTCATCCTCGGAGAAGCCGCGGCGTTGGAGGCCCACCAGGTTGAGGCCGCGGGTGGTGGCCGGGTTGCCATCGACGATCATGAAGGGTGGCACATCCTGCACGACTTTGGACAAGCCGCCGACGATCGCGTGTTTGCCGATGCGGCAGAATTGATGGACCGCGGCAAAGCCGGAAATGATCGCGTGATCCCCGACCGTGACATGGCCGGCAAGGCCAACGGTGTTAGAGAGGATGATGTGATCCCCGAGCTGGCAGTCATGCGCGACGTGCGAATAGCAAAGGAACAGGTTGTGCGAACCGATGCGGGTGGGCGTGTGGTCGTGCGTGCCGCGATGCACGGTGCTGTTTTCGCGGAACTGGTTGAAGTCGCCCACCTCGAGCAGCGTGGGCTCGCCCTGGTACTTCAGGTCCTGGGTTTTGCCGCCGATGGCGGCGAAGGGGTAGAACTCATTGCCGCGACCGAACTTCGACGGGCCCTCGAGCACGACATGCGAGTGCAGCACGCAGTCGTCGCCCAGCTCGACATGGTCGCCGATGATGCAGTAGGGCCCGATGCGGACATTGGTGCCAAGCTTGGCGAGCGGCGAAACAATGGCGGTGGGATGAATCACGGCACGCATTTCCGCCGATCACGGGCGGACTGACGAGATTTTTTTGGTCTCGTGGGCAAAGGCTTTTCGGCATCAACCATTTTTCAGGACGACTTCGCGCCACTCGTGGCGTCGGTGGTAGCTGAGTTCGCGGTGTGGCGAGGTGGAAGAAAGAATGTCGGGCGTGCCTTCGGGCCCCGCATCGTAGCGGCTGAACGAGAGCTCGAGAATTTGCCCGGCTTCGAATGTTTGGTCATTCGGCAATATGCTTGCGGGGATGCGGGCAAGGACCTGCCATTTGCGCTCGCCCTCAGGTTTTTGCACCCACGAGTCGAACGCCGATGGAGGGCGGCGAAACTCATCAAGTGTGGTTTGATTGGCTTGGATTTTTTCCATGCCTTCGGGCGACCAATGGAGGTGGAGCCGGTGGTTGTGCGGCGTCACATGCAGCTCGAGGTAGAAGGGCGAGTCCTTGCGGGCGATGAAGATTTCGAAGACATCGCCGAGTGTCCACATGTCCTGATTGTGGTCGGTGCTGTGTGAGGTGATAAAGTCGTCTGGCAGATCGGCAAAGACCCAGAGCGCGTCGGGTTCCCAGCCGAAGCGCACCTTGGCCGGGTGTAAATTTTCATCGGGCATGGCGAGCCAGGCTTGCTGCATCGTCCATGGATCGCTGCTGAGGGATTCTGCGGCGGCGGCGAAGTCGCCGCATTTGATGTGTGAGACTCGTGGTGCAGCGTGTGATGTCATGTTGCGGCAGATGAAAAGGGGTGAGGCTTGTGCAGGGCAAGCATGACTCGTGATTTATTCCGCGATCGGCAGCGCGCGTGGGGCGGGCGCTTCATCTTCGACCGGCACAGCGCGTTGCGGTTGCACCTCGACGGCTTTTGGTGGCGGCGACTCGACGACGACCGCCGCTTTTTGCGGTTGGATCGTGAGTTGCTCTTTGGTCGGTGGCGACGGACGCATGCGGATCTCGACGCGGCGGTTCACGCCTTGCTCTTCGACGCTGCCTTTCGTGACGAGCGGCTCGTAGCGACCAAACCCGCGGGTGCTGATTTTTGAAGCGTCCATGCGCAGTGCCTCGACGAGGTATTGCTTTACTGCGGCGGAGCGGCGCACCGAGAGGTCGAGGTTGAAGTCGTCGCCGCCGATCAGGTCGGTGTGGCCTTCGATCCAGCAGAAAAGCTCGGGATTGCGATCCATGAGCAGCGCGAGTTTCATGAGCCCGACCTT
>JBIKIK010000131.1:0-5049 GCA_044361655.1 Luteolibacter sp.
CCCTTGCGCTTGGCGGCCTCGAGCCGCATGTCGACGACGCGCACCATCGGCATGGATTGTCCATCAGCGCGTTGATCAAGCCGCACGACCTGATATTTTTTCAACTGCGTGTTGTGCCACGATTCGAGCGAGGGCGTTGCCGAGCCAAGCACGATCGAGCATTTTTCAAATGACGCGCGCAGCACCGCGACATCGCGCCCATGATAGCGTGGCACGCTTTCCTGCTTGTAAGTGTTTTCATGTTCCTCATCGACGAGGATCAGGCCGAGATCCGGCAGCGGGGCAAACACCGCCGAACGCGCGCCGATGACAATGCGCGCCTCGCCCTTGCGGATGCGATGCCATTCGTCGAAGCGCTCGCCCTGCGAAAGATGCGAATGCAAAACTGCCACCTTGTCCTGCATCGCCGCGAAGCGTGATTTGAATCGCCGCACAGTTTGTGGGGTCAGCGAAATTTCCGGCACCAACACCAACACGGTTTTGCCGTGATCCAGCACCGCTTGCGCGGCTTGCAGGTAAACTTCGGTTTTTCCCGAGCCGGTGACGCCAAGCAAAAGGATCGGCGCCGGCGTCTCTGTTTCGAGGCTTTGCACGATCGCTTCCAACGCCGCTTGCTGACCTTCGTTGAGTTGCAAGGGCGACGAACCCACGACTTCGTCGAGGCCCTCGGCTTCAGGGTCGCGACGCACCTCTTCGGTCTCGATGCGCACGAGGACGGATTTTTCCAAGGCCTTCAATGCGGCATTCGCACCCTCGCCGAGCTCGGTCACCGCCATGCGGTTTTCTGGCGCGTGATTCAAAATGCTCAGGATCACATGCTGCCGCGGCGCGCGGCGCGCGAGTTTTTCCATCGCCTCGGCATCGGGTTGCTTCGCGAGCACGGCGACCCTGCGGGTCTTGGCGGAATTTTCCTCCGACCTCACCGCCTCGGGCAACAGCGAGCGAATCACTGTCTCGATGCCACAGCCATAATACCCCGCGATCCACTCGCCCATGCGCAACAAAGCGGGCGTGACCAATGGTTCTGGATCGATCAAGGCCTCGACCTCACGCAGGCCGAAGTCCGCCTGCGCCGGCTCGACCACCGCCAACACCGTGCCCGTGGCATGCTTTCGCCGCAAAGGCACCCGCACCCGACACCCCGCGCGCACGGACATCCTGGCCGGCACGGCGTAGTCAAACACCAGCTCCGAGGGGCCATCGATCAGCACGCGGACATTCACCGCCCCACCATGCCCGGCCCGCCAATCCCGGCCAAGACGCAATTCTCGAGGCCTATGAAATTAAATGTTCAAATGAACAACTTTTTTCTTGCGCGGCCTAAATGGCCGTGCTTCAGTGAAGGTGAATCCCAATTCATGAGATTATGAAAACAATGACACAACAATTGACCCAGAACGAAACCCGCTCGGTCGCCAGCGCCATGAGCGTCGCCAGCAACGGCCGCAGCACCGGAAGCCGCCGCTCCATCGCCAACCCGGAGTCTCCCGCCATGGAGGATGCCGACCCGCGCGGCACGGAGTTCCCCGCCGACTACACGATCTACAAGCCGAACCCGCGCACGACCGGCGGCGTGGTCCGCTTCAGCCTCAACCGCAGCAAAGCGGCACTGTTTGTCGATGCCGCCAACCAATCGGGCGAGAAACAATTCGACTGGGAAAACAAGATCACCATGAAGTGGAACCTCAGCGACATCGGCCAGGTCCTTGCCACCCTGCAAGGCGGCCTCACGCAGGCGAAACTTTTCCATCAATCGGAAAAAGCCAACAGCACCTTCGAGCTGACCGTCCGCGACGATCCCGGCCGCGCGCCCTATCTCCTCGGCATGTCGCGCCAAATCGCCGCCGACAAATCCGTTCGCAAAGTCGCCATCCCCCTCACCCACGGCGAAGCCGCCGTCCTCGAAGCCACCCTTCGCACCGCCGTCTCACGACTCATCGGCTGGTGAGCCGTGAGATTATAAAAAATCCGTTGGTTCGCAATCGGCGAGCCTCGACGAAATGTTCGAGGCTCGCTCCCTCTCTCGAAGGCAGGGACCTTTGTCCCCAAAGGTCCGCGCGAATGAGCTGCCGCTTCTTCAAAAGGGGAGCGCAAGCGTCTCGCTGGCCGTGTCACGCATCCTGCGGGACACCTCTTCAATAGTGGCGGCGCTTTTCAAGCGCCATGCCCCACAAGCAAATTCAAAATCATAAATTCTAGAGCAGTTTGCGAAAAGGTGTAGCCGGTGGAGCGAGGAGATTTTGGTTAGGGCAAGGCGTTGCGATAATGGAGCGGAGCGACATAGCCGACTCGAAGGGTTGCCCGTAAGGGCCGCACCGGCGGGTGCGGGCAAAGTGGCTAGACATCCACGACTGACTTGTCCGCCACAGCTCGCAGAGCTTCGCCGGAGCAAGAACGCAGCGATGGACAAGGAGTCCGTTTCTAGAGATCCGGCGAAGCCGCAAATTTTCCACACCTAACCTCAACCACCGGCTACAGATTTGAGCAAAATGCCCTAGCGAACCTCGATGGCGAATTGGGCTTTGTTGCCCTTGTCTTTCTCGGGGTCGGCACTCCAAGTAAGGTTGTACCCATTCCAGAGCGGCTCGTTGTTGGGGTTGGAGAGCTTGAATGATGAATTGGGGGCGGCGGTGAGGGTGATTTTCCTGCCGAGAAATCCTTCGCAATCGACCTCTGCGCTGGTGATGCCGGGGCCGGTGATATCATCGGAAGAGCCATCGACATTCGACTCAAAGGTTTGTTTCACTTTTTTGCCATCGATGCGTTTGAGATTAATTTTGTCTTTTTCGAGCATTTTTTGGAAAGCCTCGCGTTGTTGGTCCGTATCGAGATTATCCGATTGAGATTTATAGAGATTCGGGAAGTTGGTCGTGATGGTGAAGCGCTGTGGATTTTTGACGGCCGGGCCGGGTTGGGTGATTTTGCCGCCCATGTAGATGGTGCCTTGTCGGTCTTCGATGGTAATTTCGAAGTTGGTATCGCCGGTAACTTTTCCGCGAATGGTGGTTTTTTTGAGTTCCTCGGTGGCGGGGTCGCTTGATTCGATAGATGTTATTTGGCGGGTGACCTGAGTGCCATCGGGCATCATCTCCACGACGTTAGGGTAGATGTTTATGTATATATGAAAGGGAGCCTTTTGTTTTCGCGAGCCTACGGGAATAAGCTTGATGGCGCCTGTGGTTTCGACGGTAAATTCGTATTTGCTGTTGGCTGAAACGGCGAAGCGGCCAAGCCATTCTTTGACGGTGAGTGAGGGCAGCTCGGCCGTGGCCGATTGAGTGCCGGCACAAGCGCAGAGGATGGAAGCGGCGAAGGTGAGGAAACGATGCTTAAACATGGGTGCCAAGCAAGCACAGCATTTCAGTGGATGCCAGCGAAAAAGCCGCGCGCGGATGCGGGTGATCGGGTCAAAGATAAGCCGTGAGGCTGTCGACGGTGTGTTGGTCAAGCCTGCCGACCAGCGCGGTGACGAGTGCGATTAGGTGCAGGTGGTCGTTGATGTCGATAATCGCGTTGTGCGAATGGATGTAGCGGGCGGGGACTCCGAGCACGATGCTGGGAATGCCGCTGTTGGCTTGGTGAAAAGATCCGGCATCGGTGCCGCCGCTGCGGCGGACGGTGACTTGGTGGGGAATGCCTTCAGCGCGTGCGGTGTCGATGGCGAGGCGTGCGAGGCGCGGGTTGGTGATGGCGGTCGGGTCGTAGAGACGGATTTGCACGCCGCCGCCGAGCCGTCCTTGGCAATCGGCGCGGGGGAAACCTGGTCCGTCGTCGGCGGGTGGGCCTTCGAGGATGATGGCCACATCGGGCTTGGCAAAGACCGCGGCGGCTTTTGCTCCGCGCAGGCCGACCTCTTCTTGCACGGTGCCGCAGAGCACGAGGTTGTTGGGGTGATCCGTTGCCGCGAGAATTTGGCCGGCCTGGATCACAGCCGCCATGCCAACGCGGTTGTCGAAGGCCTTGGCCATGAAGTGATCCTCGCGTGAAAGCGCGGTGAATGCCGAGCAGGGTGCGATCGGGTCGCCGAGCGAAATTCCGAATTCGTCGATCACCTGCAGTCGGGATTCGGCACCGACATCGATGAACAATTGCTCGATTGTCTGGACTTGGCGGCGTTGTGCTTCGGGCAGGAAATGTGGTGGTCGTGAGGCGACGACACCGAGGATTTTTTCTCCCGCGCGGGTGAGGATTTCGACGCGTTGGCCAAGCAGGCTGTGTTCCCACCATCCGCCAAGTGCGACGAATTGGATGAAGCCCTCGTGCGTGATGTTCTGCACGAGAAAGCCGATTTCATCCATGTGTCCGGCGATCAGCACGCGCGGTCCTTCGCCGGCGAGATCGCAGAACACCGAGCCCATGCGATCGGTGAAGAGATCGCCGCTGTCGCTAAGCTCATCGACAAAGATCGCGCGTACCTCGTCTTCATGACCCGGCACCGAGTGGGCTTCGGTGAGCTCGCGCAGCAATGAAATCGCTTTTGTTTTCATGCTGCGACCATGGGCCTGATGCTCATGGTTTCCAAGTGCCAAGTTTGCGTGATGGCGATGAGATTAGAGCGTCGAGTCCACCCTCAAGCCTGAGCGTGTTTCGCATGCCACTCGGCATAGACCTTCGGCGAAATTTCCGAAGGTTTGATTTCCGAGCGTCCGCCCCAGAAGACATTCGTGTAGGAAACCGGGATGCCGATAGCGGCAAGGTGGCGATCGATGGCGGCCTTGTGTTCGAGCACGCGGTCTTTTTCGGTGCCGTGCACGACGCCCATGATGTTGACATCGCCGAATTGGGGTCCGCCTTCGCGCCAGTAGCAATGGGTCATGCAGAAATGGCGACCAACTTCCGCGCCACCTTCAATTTCGCGGCCTTTTGGCACGGCCCAGTGGAAGAGCCCGTTGAAGCGGGTGACGCGCTGGCCGGTGGCGGATGGTTTGACATGTTCGAGAAAGGTCGAGAAACGGCCGATGACTTTTTTCGAGTTTAGTGTTTCGGCAACTTCGCAGAAACGCTCGAGTGAAACGCCGGCGATTTGCGCGCGCTTGTCCCATGGGTTGG
>JBIKIK010000132.1:0-5045 GCA_044361655.1 Luteolibacter sp.
GCCGCACTGCCACGCATCCGCGAGGAAATCCGCGCGAAGGCCCACAGCTTCAAGCGTGGCTCAACGGTGCTGATGCGAGCGACCGAAGGCCGCGTCGAAACCGACTTCAAGGCCACCGCCGCGGAAAAGGTGGGCTCGCTGAGATTCGAATTCCTTGCCGGGGACTTCTTTCAGAACAACCCGTTCATCCTGCCGGCATTCACCGGCCATGTCGCGAAACAAGCCTCAGCCGGTGGCGCGAAATTTCTGGTCGATGCCTACTGCGGCAGCGGTTTGTTTGCGCTCACGCTCGCCGGAAATTTCGAAAAGGTCGCAGGCGTCGAGGTTTCCGAAACCTCATGCCAATGGGCACGCAACAACGCCGCGGCGAACGGCATCGGCAAAGCCAACTTCATGACCGCGTCGGCCGAAGCGATCTTCGGGGAAATCGATTTTCCCAAGGACGAAACTGCGGTGGTCATCGATCCGCCACGCAAGGGCTGCACGCCGGAGTTTCTCGAACAACTCATCGCCTTCCACCCCTCGCGCATCGTTTATGTGTCCTGCGATCCCGCGACGCAGATTCGCGACCTGAAGCAACTTTCGGAAGGCGGCTATCGCTTGCTCGAAGTGCAACCCTTCGACCTCTTCCCGCACACCCGTCATCTCGAATGCGTGATGACCCTGGTGCGAGATTAGGCGTTTTTCTCCAACCAAACAGCCGCCGAATTTCCCGCGCGCGTGCCGGTGGCAAAACATCCCTGCATGAGGTAGCCGCCTGTCGGCGCTTCCCAGTCGATCATTTCCCCCGCCACAAAACACCCGGGAAAGCGCCGCAGCATCAGGTCTTGATCAAGCTCGCTCCAAGCCACACCACCCGCCGATGAGATCGCTTCATCCAAGGGGCGCGGCCCGCTTAACGGGATAACGCAATGCTTCACTTCATCGGCCAACGATGCAACATCATGCCATTCCTTGCGGGCCAAAATCGCATGCGCCGCATCGGAAAGTTTCCATCGGGTGCACGCCTGATTTAAAACATCGCGCTTCACGGATTCCATTTTTGCCACGAGTTGCTCGCGCGTGAATGTCGGTTTGAAATCAATCGCGATCTCCGGATTTTTCATCGCACGCAGCACAGCACCGAGTTGATAAATTGCGCCACCTTCAAGCCCGTGTCGGGAAACGAGCAACTCACCCACCGCGAGCTGACCACCGGCGCTGACGACAATGTTCTTGAGCGGCTTTCCCTCGGCCAAGGCAAGTGTCTCCGCCGACCACTCATGCTCCCAGCCGCAATTCGCAGGACCCAGCGGCTGGCATTTGATCCCGCACGCTGCGAAGCAATCGACCCATGAACCATCGGATCCCGTACGCGACCACGAACCACCGCCCATGGCAAAAACAACCGCTGGCGCGTGCACCTTTACGCCATTTGAAAATGAAAGTTCGTGCGGCCGCCCGGGCTTGATCCCGACAAGGCGATGCCGCGTCTCAATTTGAACACCCAACTCGCGCAACCGTGTGATCCATCGCCTCAACAAAGGCGCGGCTTTCATCTCTTTCGGATAGACCCTTCCACTGCTCGCCTGAAAGGTTTCGATGCCAAGCCCCCCCGCCCATTCACGAAGAGCGCTCGGGTTGAATTCGTTCAACAGGTTTTCCCAAAACATTCGATCCCCGCCGCCATAACGCGTCACGAATGTTTCCATGCCTTCGCCATGCGTGAGATTCAAGCCGCCCTTGCCCGCAACCAAAAACTTGCGACCCAGCGATGGCATCGCATCGAAAATCGTGATCGACACCCCACGCATCGCGGCAATTTCCGCCGCGCGGAGCCCTGCTGGCCCCCCGCCAATCACAGCCACTTGCAGAGACTTCTGTGATGCCACCTTTTTGATGCGCCAACGCTATTCGCTGCGCCCATGCAGTCAATTCAACGATGCGCGCGGATTGACACCATGACCTCTGCGCCTCAGTTTCCCTAGGAAGCGCCATGCGCACGCCGACATCATGATTTTCAAAAGCCTCTGCCGCCACGCCGGAATCGGTGCCAACTCGTACCTGCTGGAAACATCGAGCTCCAGAATCGTGCTCGATGCCGGCATGCACCCGAAGCACGAGGCGCTTGAGGCGATCCCCCACTACGATTTTGTCGAAGAGGACAGCGTCGACGGGATCGTCATCACCCACTCGCACCTCGACCATGTCGGCACCCTGCCGGTTTTCCTTGAGCAACAACAACGCGCGCGGGTCTACCTCACGCCGGAGACCGCCGAGCTGGCATCGGCCATGCTTCACAACTCGGTCAATGTCATGCAATCGAAACGCATCGAACTCGGCATCACCGAATACCCACTCTTCGACCATCGCGACATCGATCGCATCACCGATTCGTTCGAGCACCGCGGCATCGAGCGACCCTTCGACCTCGATCCCGATGGCACCGTTCGCGCGACCTTTCACGATGCGGGACACATCCTCGGATCGGTCGGCGTCACGATCGAATGCGAAGGCAAACGCTTGATGTACACCGGCGATGTGAACTTCGAACACAGCACTTTGCAAAAAGGCGCGCTTTTCCCGGAAAATCCGGTCGATGCGCTGATCGTCGAAACCACCCGCGGAGCCCAACAACGTGCACTAGGATATGACAGACACCACGAGGAAAATGAATTTGCTGAGGCCATCCAACACGTGATCGACCGCAAAGGCTCGGTGCTGATTCCGGTTTTCGCGATGGGCAAAACCCAAGAGGTGCTCGGCATGCTGCATCGTTTCAAAAGCGAAGGGCTGATCCATCACAACACACCGGTCTACATCGGCGGCCTCGGCACAAAAATGACCCACATTTATGATCGCTACTGCGATGTCTCGCGCCGCCACCTGCCTGGGTTCCGCTTTCTCAAGGACATGGATATCGAAGGTGCCAACCGCAAGCGCACCGGCCCGATCCCATTCACCAACGGCTGCATTTACGCGCTCTCGAGTGGCATGATGTCGGAAAAAACCGTATCCAATGTCTTCGCGCGACAAGGTGTCCTGGAAAACAAAAAGCACGGCCTGTTCTTCGTCGGATACGCCGATCCCGAAACGCCCGGCGGCCGCATCCGCGCCGCAAAAAATGGCGACGAGATCCTACTCGATCCAGCCTTCCCTCCGGTCAAGCTGCGCTGCGAAATGCGCACTTTCGACTTCAGTGGTCATTCGACCCGCGAAGCGATCATGGACTACATCGCAAAGGTCCGCCCGAAAAAAGCATTCCTCGTTCATGGCGACGACGACGCGGTCGAGTGGTTCCGCGCCGAGATCCACAAGAACCTGCCGCAAACCGAAGTGATCGTTCCGCTGCCCGGCGAAGAACACCGAATCTGATTCCCAGCGCGCCGTAAGGCCTAGCGCTCAATGCGGAATCCGCGGCAATTATTAAGCAGCGGAATCTCCGCCAAGCGATGATGGCGGATGTTTCTCGCCATCGCCGACTCTTCAATGATCTCGCGGAAAAACGCATCAAGCTCGTCGGCCTCGCCCATCGCCTGCAGCTCGACGCTTCCATCATCGAGGTTTTTCACAAAACCGCAGACATCGAATCCGCGCGCGAGATCCTTCACGGTGTATCGAAATCCCACGCCCTGCACCCTGCCTTCAAAAATCACCTGTCTTGCAATCATCGGGTCCAACTCATTTGAATTTTTCGGCAAAAGTCTTGGTTGCCGAATTGATAAAACGAATCGCTGTCGGCCGCGGACGCGTGACCGCGAAATGACGCCCTTCAGCGGAAACGACAATGCCTCCAAGCTTTGCGGTTTCACTCGCGTTAGCGGCTGCAGAGATCAACTCGAGCGCGACCGATTGCAACTTTTCAGCGGCCTCCGCAGACTCTAGCTCGATCTCCCAAAGCACCGCTGTCGAAGCTTCGCCATCCGGCACGAGCACATAACGATCGCCCGCCCAGCACGATGAAAGCTCTTGGGCCATGCCGACATCACCGGCTCGCTCCAGCCAAAGCCGCAGGCCAAGCTGTCCGGCGGACTCGCTGAGATACGGCTCCTCGGGAAGGCCCGTGATCTCGATGCGCTTGGCGGAAATTTCGGCAAGCCCCGGCTGCAGGATTTTCCGCGTCGTGAGCGGCGGCTCGCGCAACGCAGCCAAAAGTTTTTCACTTCCCTGCACATGCAAGGAGTCGGCATAGCCCTTGCCCTCAACCACCGGGAAAGTGGTCAGGCCTTGGATGAATGGCGGCAGGCTTGCGAAGAGTTGCTCGACTCCGACATTCGACTTCATCGACATGAAGCCACCTTTCAATGCATTGACCGCAAGAAACCTCGCTTCGACACCAGCCGCCGCGCCTTGATGCAAGGCCTCACGAGCGCGCGCGGCATCATCGCGCGGGTATGCCGCCGGTGGTGGAAAATGCTGATGCAACAAAATGCGCGAAATCAAACGCAGCATCGCCGCCTGATCCGGAATCGCAGCATCCTCAAAGCGATCGGTGATCCATGCCTCCCCGGTGACGTCGTCGAACCATCCGCGTGCGCCAGTCGTGCGCACAACTGTGAGTTGCGAAAGCAAATCGTCATCCGCTCCAAGCCAACCAATCCACTGATACGCCTCTTTGCGATCATCGATGCCCGAAGGACCGAAGCGGCTTTCGATCGCCGCCGCCACACGATCGCGCAATTCCTCTGATGCGATGCGATGTACGACGGGATTCGAAATAAATCGCAGGCCAAATTCTTTTTCCACGCGTGCAATGGCCTCCGCAGGCACCGACACCTCGCCCCCACCCTGCGCCAATGACCTCAGCGATTCGTTCTCGCGCTTCAGCATCGCATTTTCTTCGAGCAGGATTTTCAAACGATCCTCCTGCCCGGCAGGACCCTCACCCAGCGAGCGCCAGTGAAGCCCTTGCAAAATTCCGCCTACGCCAATAGCGGCCCCCATCAACCACGGCAGCAATATCTTGGGATCGGCCACGGATCAAAAATTCAACTCAACGGCCCACTGGGCGCGCGTTGGGATTTGCAGGCGCCTTGCCCGACTCCTCTTTGAATGGGTTCACATCC
>JBIKIK010000014.1:0-16857 GCA_044361655.1 Luteolibacter sp.
CGCGATGACGAAGTAAGTAAAAACCAATCCCGACAAGGCCACGAGCGCCGCCGCCGAAAGCCAAAATGCGATGCAAAGCGGGCCATGCGACCACTCGGGAAGCCTTCGCCTCCACGATGCCGTCGCTTGCAATGGTCGCCAGGTGGACAAGTGATTTTTTCCTCTGCTTGGGTTGATTCAAATCACGGCTCTTTCACCGGCAACGCACGCAGCGGCTCTTCATCTTCTTCGACAATCTCCGCGCGCAGCGGCGACTCATCGACGATTTTTGCGCGCAGCGGCACCGCATCACCATTGGCGGCATCAACCTCCTCGACCGCCATCGCGCGTGCCGGGTGGATCGGGCAAAAATCATTTTCCTCCGGCACCGATTCGGAAGGCAGCAATTCGCTCATCGCGGTGTCGGCCGCCTTGCATCCGCTGGTCGCGCGCTTGCCAGAGAGTCGACAAAGCCCGACCTCGACGAGGCCCGAATTGTTGTGCAATTCGACGGCCTTGTAGCCAAAGCCATCGGCCGCCTTCATGATCTCGGCCCACACCGGCAGCGAGAGCACCGAACCGAATCCACCTTCAAAGGTTTTTTTCGGCGTGTCGAAGCCGACCCACACCGCGCATGTGAGCGCGGAGGAATAGCCGGCAAACCAGGCGTCCTTGAAGTCGTTGGTTGTTCCGGTTTTGCCACCGCTGGGTTTGGCGAAGCCCAAACTTTTCACCGAAGCAGCCGTGCCATAGCTAGTGACCTCTTTGAGAATCCGCGACACGGCGAGTGCCGAATCGGCAGATGCCGATTGATACGAAAGCGGCAGGGTCGAGTAGAGCACATTGCCTTCGCGATCCTTGATTTCGGCGATCAGGTACGGGCGATAACGCATGCCTTCGTTCGGAAAAATCGTGTAGGCCGTCGCCACTTCCCACGGCGAGGCTTCCCATGATCCGAGAAACGAAGCGGGCCTTTCCGGCATCGGCGTCGAGAAGCCCGCCATGCCGGCGACTTCTTTGACCTTGCGCAGTCCGGCATGATTGCCGACGCGCACCGACATCGTGTTGCGTGAGCGGATGAGGCCATAAGAAACCGGCTGCATGCCGCCGAAAGTGCCGTCGGAGTTGTCGGGCCGCCAGGTGCCGCCGCCCCTGATTTCGCCTGCTTGGATCGGCCCGTCGCTGATCGAGGTATCGGGATCGAGGCCTTTGTCGAAGGCAGCCAAATACACGAACGGCTTGAAGATCGATCCGAGCTGGCGCTTTGCGTCCTTGGCACGGTTGAAGCGCGATTCGGTGGCATCGCGACCACCAATGACGGCCAAGATTGCGCCACTGCGATTCTCGACCACCACCGCAGCGCCCTGCAGGTATGTCGGCTCCTTGCGTTTTTCCTCCGGCAGCTTGCGCCACCCGTCGCGCGTCGGATGCCGATAGCCGCGAATTTTCTCCACCGCATGCAGTTTGCGCTCGAGCGCTTCCTCGCCGACTTTTTGGATTCGCGAATCGATGGTGGTGATGATTTCCAATCCACCCAACTCGATGTTCTGTTTTTCCAAAATCAACTCGAGGTCGTTGCGGATCGCATCCATCGCATGCGACTCGCGAGATTCACGCCGCCACTTCGGCCGCACTTCTATCGGCTCGAGCTTCGCCGCATCCGCCTGCTCGCGGGTGATCGCCTCGGCGACGACCATGCGCTCCAGCGTCGTGTTGCGCTCGCGCGTCGCCGCCTCGATCGAACGAAATGGATTGAACGAATCCGGCCCGCGCACAATGCCTGCCAGCAAGGCCGACTGCGAAAGCGTGAGTTCCGACGGGTGTTTCTCGAAGTAGATCCGCGAGGCCTCGCCGATGCCTTTGATCTGCCGGCCCCAGTTGATCTGGTTGATGTAGGCCTCGAGCAGTTCGTCTTTGGTGTAGGCCGCCTCGAGGCGGAATGCCAAGGCCATCTCAAGCAACTTGCGATCGAGCTGGCGGATTGTATCGCCGCGTTTTTCGCCGCTCTTGAGTTGGTAAATATCGGACGCGAATTGCTGCGTGATCGTCGAGGCCCCTTCGCGTTTGCCCTGCAGGTTCTTGAGAGCGGCGCGCACGATGCCGATCGGATCGATGCCGCCGTGTTGGTAAAACCGCTCGTCTTCGCGCGCGAGAATCGCCTTGCGGAAAAATTCCGACACCTGCGTGAGCGGCACAATCGATCGCTTCTCGCCGTGGATGCGGCCGATCTCGACGCCCATGCGGTCGCGGATGATCGACCTTTGCGGCATCGCATGGATTTTTGCCAAATCGTAATGCTGCGACCGAAATCCATAAATCACCGCAAGGATCAACGCCAGGTACATTCCCGCCACCAAGGGGTAGCCGATCAGGCGGGTGAGCACCTTGGCCAGCAGACCGAGCGAGCGAGTGAAAAAACCGAAGAGATAAAACGGCCACAAAAGCAGGAGCATTCCACACCCCCTCCGTCGGGCGACGGGGGCCGCGGGCTCATCCCCGCCCCGCCGGTGGTTTTCCTGCTTTTTTGCCATCGATGCGCTGAGATTAAACGAAGCGGCGCCAGCATTCCATCACGGAAATCGATTGCGGCTTGAAATGATTTCGGAACAAGCGAGCAATCGTGCGACGCTTCAGATACCGTGACCATGGGATCGATCCAATGCCTTGCCATCGTGGGCTGCCTTGCGGCGGCCTTCAGCACGCTTCGTGCAAGCGAACCGGATCTGGCGGCGCTCGAGGCAAAGGTCAAGTCCGTCGCGCAGCAGACCCTGCCGGCCACGGTCGCCCTGCTCTCGGAGGACACGAATTCCTCCGGCTCGGGCGTACTGGTTTCGGCCGATGGGCTCATCCTCACCGCCGCGCATGTCGTCCAAGGCGCCAAAGAAATGTTTGTGGTTTTCCCCGATGGCGAACAAGTCACCGGCAAGGTACTCGGCGCAAATTACTCGAAGGACATCGCGATGATGAAGGCCATGAGCAAGGGGCCATTTCCATTTGTGAAACTCGGCGAATCCAAACCACTGCGCGCCGGTGACTGGTTGGTAGCACTTGGTCACTCGACCGGTTTTGATGCCACGCGCACGCCGCCGGTGAGATTCGGTCGCGTGATCTCGGAGGGCCCCGGCAATTTCCTCACCACCGATTGCACCCTCATCGGCGGCGACTCGGGCGGACCTTTGTTTGATCTCGATGGCAAACTTGTCGGCATTCATTCGTCGATCGGGAAAGATCGCGAAAACAACAACCATGCCGGCATCGATGGCTTCAAGGACGATTGGAAATCATTGCTCGATGGCAAATCATGGGGCGCGCTCACACTCAATCCGTTTGCCAATCCGGAAATGCCGGTGCTCGGCATCGCCATGGGCATGCGGCCAGAGCAAAAGGGCGTGATGGTCGATGGCGTGGTCGATGGTTCGCCCGCCGCAATGGCAGGCTTGAAGGTTGGCGACATGATTATGGCGCTCGATGGCAGCGCCATAAATGACGGCGGCGAGTTACTGCAAATGTTGGCCAAACGCGAAGCGGGCGACAGCGTGAAGCTCGATGTTTTGCGCGATGATAAAACATTCAGCAGGACGGTGAAGCTGATGCCGCGCAACGAAATTTTCGAATCCCCTTGAAGCACTTCATTTCCATGAATCGCCCGCTCGCCAAGTTTGTTTTGATCTGCGCGTTGCCAAACCTCGCTACAGCACAGGATGAAATCCCGCTGCTGCGCCCGGAAGAGCGCGCCGTGGTGGACGCGCAATCGGAGACGCTCAACGCAACCCTCAAAACGAAACTCGCCGCGGCCGCTCAATCGACCGTGCGCGTTTGGTCGGGCAAAAAGCGGCTCGCGTACGGCACGGTCATTGGCGACGGCCGACAGGTGCTCACCAAGTGGAGCGAGGTCGCGAATGCGAAATCCTCACTCGTGGTCGATGGACCAAACCGCGAGGCCCACGATGCAAAAATCACCGGCGTTTACGAAGAGGAAGACCTTGCGATCCTCGAAATCAATGGCGAGGCACTCAGGCCCATCGCATGGTCAAATGAAAAGCCCGCGCTCGGGGCCTTCCTTGTCGCGCCGCAACCTGATGGCAGGTCGGCCGCATTCGGCGTCGTCAGCGTGCTCGAAAGAAATTTGCGCGAAACGGATTTGGCATTTCTCGGCATCGTCAGCGACTTGGAACACAAAGGCCAAGGTGTGAAGGTAAGCGAGGCGCAACCAAACACCGGCGCCGCGGCTGCGGGACTCAAGGAAGGCGACATTGTGCTGATGGTGAAAGAGCGGCCGATCTCGGGCTTGATGGAATTGAAAAGCGCGCTCACCGGCACAAAACCGGGCGAGACCGTGCCACTGCGCGTGCGCACGAATGGTGGCGAAAAAACCATCAGCGTCACCCTCAGCAAACGCCCGGAGCTTCCGAAAATTTACAATCCGCGCCTCGAACAAATGGAACGCATGGGCGGCAAAATCAGCCGCATTCGCGATTCATTCACCCAAGTGCTGCAGTCGGACATGCGTCCTTCGCCGGATCAGATCGGCGGACCTGTCGTCGATCTTGAGGGCCGCGTGATCGGCATCACGGTGGCTCGCGCGGATCGCACGCGATCTTTCATCATGCCCTCGGCAGCGGTCGTGAAAATGCTCGCCAACACACCGAAGGGCCCATCGATCGCCAAAGTCCGCGAGCCGGAAAAACAAGTGATCGCGCGCACACCAAAGTCCGAGGCGCAACAGCCTCCCAAAGGCCCCAGCCCGCGTCGCATGCGCGAACACCTTTCGGAAATGGAGCGCCTGATGGAATTCATGCGCGAAGAGATGCGCTCGCTTGAATCGGAGCACTAAACGCTGCGGCGCTCACTGATCAATGCCTACGCGGATCCGTGCCGGCACGTCCTTGATCGGAATGCCGGCTTTGGTCAGCGCTTCCCAGATTTCGAGCAAGCGATCGAGCGGAAGTTTCTTGTCGGCTTCGAGCTCGAGTTTGCGGCCGGGGTTTTGCTTTTGATAAGCGGCGAGATAGGAATCGAGCAAACCCGGCGGCACCTTGAGCGAATCGAGCGTGATTGTGCCGGCCGCATCAACGGCAATGACCGAGCGCGATTCGACAACTTTGTCCGATGGAATCTCACGCACGGTCGGCAACTCGATGCGGAGAATGTCGCGCGGTTTTTTGAAGTTCGTCGAGACGATGAAAAAGATCAGCAAAATGAAAAGGATGTCGATCAACGGAACGATCGGCACCTCGGCGCGCTTGCGTTGTGTGCGGGGAAATCGCATGGGGATCAGGCTTTCGATGAATCGCCGCGGCAGGCTTCGCAAAGGTCTGCGAGCAGGACCTCGAGCTTCACAGTGAGCAGTTCGATGCGACGCATGAAATAGCCGTGCGCGATCACGCAGGGCACGGCGATCGCCAACCCGAAGATCGTGGTGTTGAGCGCCTCGGCGATGCCGCGCGCGATGGCAAGGTGGTCGGCTGCATCGCTGAGGCCTTGGAAGATGGTTACAAGACCCGAAGCCGTGCCCAACAGACCAAGCAAGGGCGCGACGGTGATGACGATGTCGAGCACGCCAATGCCGGAATAAAGGCGCGCAACCTCCATCCGTGCGGCTGATTCGACAGCGGTGGCGATGTCACTTTGTGGCTTGCCACGATGTTTGATGGCGCTCGCCGCCAGACGCGCAAGGGCGCTGCCGCCTTTTTCCACTTCCTTCACCAAACTCACCTCACGACCGCTGTGCGCGAGATCGGCAAAAGTGGCCACTTGTTTTTCGAGCTCGGCGGGCATGACACGCGCCTGTGAAAGCGAGAGGAACTTGTAAACAATCGCCGCCACGCCCACCACCGAAGTGACGCCGAGCGGAATCATGAAGATGCCGCCCTTGTGAAGAAAATCCCACGCGGCTTGCACGATGCCGGGGCTGTGGCCGGCGCTAGTTTGCATCAGGGTCTCAAGCATGGTTCGTATCGGTTTTCAGAAATTTTTCAGAAATAAAATCGGAACATCAGCTCCAAGGGTTCGTCGTCGTATTCCTTGCGCAAAGCCTTGGGCATCGGCGGGATCCCCGCGTTGCGAATCGCGTTCAAGGTGAATCCCTTTTGAACCTCACCGGTCTCCATGTCACCCACGAATTGCACGGAGCGCACCTTGCCGCTGGTTTCGACAAAAAACCTCACGGTCAAAAATCCCGGCGTGATGAAATCCCGATGGCGCACGCAGTTGCGCTGCCACTCGATCTCGACCGCGCGGCTGATCGTGGCCTGATAGCGGCCGAGCGGCGTATCGGCGACATCCAGCGCGCTCGGCCCGCTGCGCGAAATCGAACCGACCATCGCGGTCTTGCGCTGATTGCCTCGAAACTCCTTCTCCTTTTTCGGCTCGGGTTTAGGCGCTTCCTTTGGCGGGGAAATTTCCTTGGGTTTTTCCTCGGCGACCGGCTTGGGCTTTGGCGCTTCCCGTAACGCTTCTTGCGGCCGGGCATCGGGCGCGATGGGTTTTTTCAGCTCTTTGGTCGAAACGTCGACATCCACCGGATTCGGGCCCTGCACGAGGCCGCTGCGTTGCGGCGCTGATTTGGCGGGCGTGCTCGATGATTTTTTTTCGCGCTCTGACAGACTTGGCTTGGTGGTGGACTTGGATGCCTCTTGCGACTCTCGAGCCTTGTTTGGTTGGGTCAATTCACCATCCTGATACTTGCTTTGCGTGGTCTCGATGTCGTTTGCGTCACGCGGCGTGACCCCCTTCTGCGATGGCTGGGCTGGGGCTGAAGGGGTCGGGGCGCGATCGCTGGCCGCGCGCGTCGATCTTTCACCGATGAACGGAGCATTCTTCATCGGCTCACTGGCCTGCTGCTCGTCAGAGGTCCGCGCAAACCGTGGTTTTGCCGGTGCTTTTTTGGTCTCGGGCACCTCCAAACTGGCCGCGATTTCGGGCACAATCGTCAACACCGGCTCAGCCATCACCGGCCGCATCGCCTCGTTTCGCCGACCCAACAAATGCGACTCCAACAAGCCAAGCCCCAAGACCAGCAAAAGCCCGAGGTTGATCAACAAAGACAGCACAAACGCGGTCAGCCAAAGGCGCCCTTCGCCTTTGCCCCCACAACTCAACCATCCGTTCATCGTCAACGAGCCCAAATTGCCTGCAAACCGGCTCATGCGCAATGCGGCAAATGGCCGTGTGGCGCGTGCCATTTTTGCCCAAGGTCTTCAATTTCCCGCCGCCTCTTGCCAGGGATGTTTTTCGGTTCGCTTGATAGTTTCGACTGTCACACCAACGCGATTTTTTTGTAGCGGTTTCGACAGAAAATGCGAATTTGCGACCTTATGAATCGCAAATGTTTCGTCATGTCGATCGCGGTAGCCCTACTGCCTTTTTTCACACCCTTGGCATCCGGTGTGGAAATGCCGAACAAGCAGGCCGAAAAGCGAGCCGTCAAAATTCTGATGGTGCTGACATCGCACAGTCGCCTCGGAGACACCGGAAAAGCGACTGGATTTTGGCTCGAGGAATTTGCTGCTCCGTATTACATTTTCAAGGATGCAGGCGCGACGATCACCTTGGCATCTCCAAAAGGCGGGCAGCCTCCTCAAGATCCAAAAAGTGATGAACCGGGCTCACAAACCGAGGCCACGCTGCGTTTCAAAATTGATAAGGAAGGGCAGGCTGCTCTGGCAAAAACGGTCAAGTTATCCACCATTTCAGCCGATGATTACGATGCGGTTTTCTATCCAGGAGGTCACGGGCCTTTGTGGGATTTGACGGAAGACCGCGACTCCATCGCGCTGATCGAAAAAATGCATGCAGCGGGGAAACCGGTATCGGCCGTGTGCCATGCTCCCTGCGTCTTGCGACACACCAAGGCCGCCGATGGTAAACCGCTGGTGAGCGGGAAGGCCGTCACCGGATTTTCCAATTCCGAAGAAGAAGCGGTCGGCCTGACAAAAGTCGTGCCGTTTCTCCTCGAGGATGTCTTGAAACAAAACGGCGGCAAATACTCCAAGGCGGCAGATTTCAAACCGCATGTGGTCAGCGATGGCAATTTGATCACCGGGCAAAACCCACCGTCTTCCGAAGGTGCGGCAAAAGCCGTTCTGCGGCAGCTGGGCGAGCGGGGGCGTTGACCGGCCGTCAGCGGGACGCTGGCATGCAATGAGTGACCTGAGCCAGAGGGGGGCTTGGCGGCCTGTAACTGATAAAGGGACAGACCTTTTATTGGATAGGATCATCGTGAGATTAAGTAGGGTCTTGCGACAATTTTCCCTCTAACCATGCGGATTTGAGGCGATTTTTGAACTGTCCGGCTAAATTTCCAAACTCGGGCCAGGATCAGACCCAAATTTTTGCCAAATTTTTGCAAAAAACATTGCAGCTCCGCGCTTCATGTGAATATTTGAAGCCCTAACCCTAGAACACCTACAGTTATGAAAACCATTGTCACCTCGATCTTCACCCTAGTCTACGCAGCAGGTCTAATCACCATGTCCAACGCGGCAAGCGTGACCATCATCGACAATTTCACCACGGCTCAAAGCGTTCAGGTCAGCGGGGAGGGCACAAACAGCGGGACTGTCGCGTCAGCAGGATCCATCGGCGGCTACCGCACAATTACCCTTACCTCTTCCGGCAATAACGTTGATCAATCCGCTGTTTCGGTTAATGCTGTTAGCAACAGGCTGGCCCTTTCGACTCCTGCCGATGCGACAACCAACTTCACCGTCTCTTGGGCTGGCGCGACCGGAACGGGCTTCGGGGCAACGGATTTCACTCCCTACGAAGAGCTTTCCCTTCATAAACTAAAGTTCGCCCTGAGGTCCGCCGACTTCTCTACCATCTTCACTTGGACATTCGAGGACAACAGCGGAAACGCTGCCTCGTACTCGGGCATTTTCCCGGTTCACTCTTCATCTTCGCCAAACCTGCAGTACGAAATCAATTTCGCCGATTTCATCAACAGCGGCAGCCCGGTCGACTGGAACGCGATCAACAAAATCAGCCTTTCCGGCGGCGGCGTGCTTGAAGCCGATATCGGCATTGTCGGAGGGATCACATCCGTGCCCGAGCCTACCACGGCTCTTCTCAGCGCCCTTGGAGTACTTGGCCTGCTTCGCCGCAAGCGCTGAACTGGCGCCGCTGGTTCTTCTAGTGCTTACGGATTTTCCGGGGCCAAGTAACTGATCGGCTGCGCGGGTTTGAACGCGGCGTTGATCTCGCCTTGCAGCTTGAAGCCCTCTTCGCCCTCGAGCGCCAGACTGCGCACGCCGGAGCCCTGCGCAAAATCAATTTTGTTGAGGTCAACCATCACGAAATAGGGGCTGAGCGCGGATTCGAAGTAGTAGTTCCTGCGCGTGTGGTCGAGGACCGAGCGCCAGTAGGTGGGAGCAATGTTAGGATGGTCGGGATCGGCCGCGCCCCAAGGCACGAAAACATTTCGCATGATGCTGAAAACGCCAGCCACTTGGCGGCGCGGATCGGTCGCCTCGTCGCCCATGAATTTCAAATAATACGACGCGCGCACGAAGCGGTCCTCGCTCTGGTGCGATCCGGAAAGGACCTTCGTGTTGTCCATGCGCGACCAATAATCGTTGAGCGGCATCCAGAGAAAAAGCACCAGCAACAAGATGCTCTAGCATGCGCGGGAATTCCCCAGCGCCTCGCGCTCGGCATCGCCAAGCGGCTGAGGCCGCCCCTGATGATCGACGCGGACGGTCGTCATGCTGCCACGCGCGGCGCATTCGCCGGCTTCGTTTTGCAGCTCAAATTTCCATGTCACCGAGCTGTTGCCGATTTGGGCGATGGCGAGTTGCACTTCGACGCGGTCGCCGAATTGCAGGGGCTTGGCAAAATCGCAATTCACATTCACCCGTGGCCAGCCGCCGAGCGCGCGATCGAAGACCAGCACACCGCGCGATTTGAGAAAGGCATGCTCGGCCTCCTCGACATAGCGCAGGATGTTCGGGAAATGCACCCATCCACCGGCATCGGTGTCGGCAAATGCGACCTCGCGATGATGGCGGTAAAGGGGCGCATCCATGATCATTCGAATCGGCTTACGAGCACCGAGGCATTGTGACCTCCAAAACCGAAGCTGTTGCTGAGGGCCACTTTGACATCCGCCTCGCGCGCGACATTCGGTACGCAGTCGAGGTCGCACTCGGGGTCCTGATCCTCGAGGTTGATCGTGGGTGGCACGATGCCGTCCTTGATGGCCATGACGCTTGCAATCAACTCGATGCCGCCTGCGGCTCCAAGCATGTGACCGGTCATCGACTTCGTCGAGCTGACCATGAGGCCCTTCTTCGCGTGATCGCCGAAGGCGAGCTTGATCGCTTTGGTTTCGGCAATGTCGCCGAGGCCGGTCGAGGTGGCGTGGGCATTGAGGTAGTTGACCTCATTGGCATTCTTTTTGCCGTGGTTGAGGGCCATCTGGATCGCGTAGGCCGGACCACTGCCATCGGGTGATGGCGCGCTGAGGTGGTAGGCATCGGCGCTCACGCCATAGCCGATGAGCTCGGCATAAATTTTCGCACCGCGTTTTTTCGCATGCTCAAGTTCTTCGATCATCACGACTCCCGCGCCTTCGCCCATCACGAAGCCATCGCGGTTTTTGTCGAAGGGCCGCGATGCGCGTTCGGGTTCGTCATTGCGCGTGCTGAGGGCCTTCATGTTGCCAAAGCCGCAAAGGCCCATCGGCAGGATAGTCGCCTCGGCGCCGCCGCAGAGGAAGCCATCGGCATCGCCAAACTTGATGATGCGCCATGCCTCGCCGATGTTGTGGTTTGAGGTCGCGCATGCGGTGACGATCACCATGTTCGGCCCCTTGAGGCCGTACTCCATCGAGATGATGCCGCTGGCGATGTTGGAAATCATCATCGGAATCGTGAAAGGCGAAACCCGTTTCGGGCCGCGCGTCATGTAAGTCGTATGCTCGTTCTCAAGCGTCGCCAGACCGCCAATGCCGCTGCCGACCATCACGCCAAAGCGGCGAGCATCGATCGTCGAAACATCGAGGCCGGAATCGGTCATCGCCATCTTCGAGGCCGCCACGGCAAATTGCACATAGCGATCCGAGCGGCGCGAATCCTTGGGCACATTGAAATAACCGTCTGGCTCGAAATTTTTGACCTCGCCCGCGATTTTGCAATCAAAGGGCTCGGGGTCGAGCTGAGTGATCCTCGCAATGCCGCTGCGGCCCGCCTTCATGCCCTCCCAGGTGGAGGAGAGGTCGTTGCCTAGGGGTGAGAGGCAGCCAATGCCAGTGATGACGACGCGTCTTTCGTTCATGGTTTCGGCGGCGAATCTGCCCGCTCCGGCGGGACCGCGCAAGCAATCATCACGCCTGCCATCACTTCCTTTCGTTTCGCGCCCCGCAACGGGGGCACTCGACCAAACCGCGTTCATCGGCTTCGAAGGCATGAAGGCAGAGTCTGCAAATGACCCGACGGGAAAGAGCGCGGGTCTCGGCCCGCACACGGGATGTCCGCGCAATGATGGTCGCCACGAGGACGAAAATCATCGGAACGCACACCGCCAAAACAGCGAGTTCAGTGAGGGTCAGGCGCATCGGGGGCTTGGTTGATGATTCCCAGGTCGATGGCAAACCAACGATCGGCCGCATGAGGGCTGGGTTGGAATTCCAGCTGTCGCAGCCATTCGCCGAGGGCGCTCGTGGCGGGGGATTCGCCGCCGCTCAGTGCGATGCAATCCAGCACGCGGCCGTTCGCATCGACATGGATCATGAAGCGCCATGAGTCGCGCAGCGACTTGCCCTTAATCTCAGCGAAAAACTCCGGCAATGCGCGGGGCATTTCCGTGACGCTGATGCCGGAGATCGGCGTGAGCATCGGCTGCGGGCGCGATTCCGATTTCACCGGAGTTTCGATCGCGGGGAGCGGACGGCGCGGAAATACCGCTTCGCCGGCTGGCGCGAGGCTTGGGGTTGCGATCGTGCGTATTTCGCGCAGCGGCCGCAGCGTTGGCACATAGGGCGGCGGAGAAAACCGAATCGCATCGAGCGCCGCCTGCTGGAGCCTCACCACCGCCTCATCGCCGGCGGGAGCGAAACGCAGCGGAAAAGGGCCTTCCTCGCGTGCCCTGCGTTTCAGCTCGATGCCGATGGCGTCGCCGCCTGCAATAATGAGTGCGGCATGATCATCGCGCGCGGGAGCGTAGGATCCGAGATCGACGCGCAACGAATGAAGCATGAAGACGAATGCCGCGCTCGTTATCAGGAAGGCCCCCAGCATCGGCAGGCGCGAATCGTTTTTGCGCGACCACGCAAACAGGCGTTCGGCGTCATTGATGCGCCTTTCGTCTGAAACAACGCGCGTGGTCATTTTGAAATTTCCTTTTGCGACTCCGCGCTGCCGCCATTCGATCCGGTGAGCGCAAGTCGGAAGCCCTTGCCAAGGATCAGCTCGCCAACTTCACGCTCGGCGCCGACCTGCGCGTCAGCATCGCATTGCAGCAGCACGATTGTGCGTGATGCGGCACCTTGTTCGCGCAGGCTTTCAAGGCGCAACTCCAGCGTCGCCATGTCGACCAACTCGCGGCCGAGATAAATGCGCGCGCCGCTTTCCGCCGTCACGAGCGTGACAACCAGCGTCTCGCGAAAGCGCTCGAGTTGGAACCGCGAGGGCGGCGGATCAACCGTCACGCCAGCTTGGCTCGTGAGCGAGGCACCGGCGAAATGAAACATCCAGAGCAGGGCAAAAAGATTCACCACCGGCAGCGCGTGCAGCAGCGCCGGTCGCTCGGGCAGCGACATTTCAAGTTTCAATGGCTTGCTCCTCCCGGAGGTTTTGGCGACTGCCGTCCCGCGCTGACCTCACTGCGGAATGACGCGAATTCGTCCTCTTCGCGCGCGTCGCAAATCATGTGCACCATTTCGATCCCCGCG
Organism: Luteolibacter sp.; assembly: GCA_044361655.1. Lineage (GTDB taxonomy): Bacteria > Verrucomicrobiota > Verrucomicrobiia > Verrucomicrobiales > Akkermansiaceae > Luteolibacter. The sequence goes on from JBIKIK010000014.1 coordinate 12,869, forward strand.
CGTTCGATGCTGTGCACGAGGCGTTTTGCACGACCGAGGAAATACAGATAAAACACATACATCGGCACGGCGACGACGAGACCCAACACCGAGGTGATCAACGCGACCATGATGCCGGCATTCAGTTCCGCCGGGCCGCTGGCCGCGCCTTGCGCGCCGACTTGTTGGAAGGCCTCGAACATGCCGAGAAAGGTTCCAAGAATGCCAATCAGCGGCGAAAGCAGCGCAACGCCAAGAATGACCCTGATGTTTTTTTCGATGCGCGGCACTTCGAGTTGGCCGGCCTCGCGGGTCACATCGCGCAAGTCGGCACGCGAGAGGTAATAGCGAAGCAACGAGGCATGGGCGACGCGGGCGATCGGGCCTGGCGCGCGCGCGGCTTCGTGCAAGGCCTCGGCGAAAGCTCGGCGGCGCACATGTTGCGCAAGGCCAACCAGCAGATCGCTCACATTGATCCGCGCACGGTAAAAGAAGAAGGCCCGCTCAATGACGCAGACCGATCCGACAAAGGCCATTGCCAGCAGTACCCACACGAGTGGGCCGCCGCGCTCGATCAATCCCGCAGGTTCCAGCATTGCCACGATCATCGGCCCCAAGCCTAAAGCACCGCCCAAGCGGCTGGCCAGCACCAAAAGCCGCGTGACGCGCGCAGCGGCGCTCAGCCCTTGAATGCAAAGGCCGGCACGCCCTTCACCCCGAGCCCGCGGATCACAAACAGGCGGCCGGCGTGCTCTTCCTTGGCGGTCTTGTGGACACCCGTGGTGACAAAAAGATCCGCAAGGTCCTCGCCGCCAAACGCGCAGGCGGTGGTCTCAAGGCAGGGCAACGCAATGCGATGAATTTCCTGACCCTTTGCCGGATCAAAACACGAAACGCATCCGCCATGGCAAAACGCGATCCATAGATTTCCATCCGCATCGATCGTCATGCCATCGGGCGAGGCATCGATGTGCGCGGTGGAAATGACCGAACGCGGATTTTTCAAATTTCCGTCTTCGTAATCGAATGCCAGCACCTCCTTGCGCGGCGTGTCGATGTAATAGGCCAATTTCACATCGAGCGACCATGCGATGCCGTTGGAATTAGTCACCGGCGCAAAGGCTTCGTGGACGCTGAGGTCGGGATCGAGCCGGTAGAGCTTCGCATCGCCAGTGATTTTTGCGAGGCTGATCGATCCCGCGAAGAACCTGCCATCGGGCGAGCATTTGCCGTCATTGAAGCGGTTGTCGGGCTTGTCCGCCTCCGGGTCGGCGATCGGTGTGAGCGCACCTGTTTCCTCATCGAAAAATGAAAACCCATGGTCGCCGGCGATCACCAATCCGCCACCGGCGCGAGGGACCACCGTGCCGACGCGTTCGCCGACCGGCCATGATTTTTCGCTGCCATCCTCCGGATTGTAGCGGTGGACCATGCGACCCTCGATGTCGACATAGTACAAATGTGTTCCAAACCAGATCGGGCCTTCACCCCACTGGCTGCGAATGTGTCCCACAGGTTCAACGCGGATCATGCGCCGAGGATAAGCCGCGGCCCGCTCATCAACAACGGAAAACAAATGGGGCTTGCGTCCGCTTGCATTGCGCACATTTCAGTCCCATCTTGGTCTACATGCCTGTGGACATCAGCACGATCGGCAATCGGCTCGGCCATGCGGGCCGCCGACTCGGCGCGTGCGTGATCGATCTGCTTTATCCGCCCGATTGCGCGCTGTGCGGTGCGGGGCTGCAAGGCCATCATTCGCTGTGCGAGGCCTGCGCCGGGGGCCTCCCGCGCATCGTCGAGCCATTTTGCCAAACCTGCGGCATGGCATTTGAGGGGGTCATCGATCATGCCTTCGAGTGCCCGAACTGCAGCGGGCTTTCCTTCGCGTTCGAATTTGCGCGGCCGGCTATGCTCAAGGACACGCGCACGCTCGATCTCATCCATCAACTCAAATACCAACGCTCGCTGCACTTGGCGCACGAGCTGGGCAAGCTTGCGGCGGAGTCATTTCAAAACGACCCGCGACTCGCAACTGCCCTTGCGGAAAAGTGGCCCTTGATTCCCGTGCCGCTGCATCGAAGCAGGCTCATCCATCGCCACTTCAATCAGGCCGAGGAAATCGCTCTCGGCCTCAGCCACCAAACTGGGCTGCCTGTCATTTCCGCCCTGCGACGCACGCGCGACACCGGCACACAGACGCGCTTGAGCCGCAAGCAACGCATGAAAAATCTTCAAGGCTCATTCGAAATTTCCAAAGCCGGAGAAAACCTGATCGGCAAAAACCCGCATGGTGCGGTGCTGATCGATGATGTGCTGACCACTGGCTCGACCGTCAACGAATGTGCCAAAACCTTGCGCCGCGAGGGCATTCGCAAAGTGGTCGTGGTCACCGTGATGCGCGGTTAGTCGCGCTCAGCGCTTGCGTCCGGCCGTTTGATCGCGAAGTGGCAAAACACGACCGTCACGGCGAGTGCGCCGAGCGGCAGAAGGCCCGTGCGCAAATCACCAACGCCAAGCCATAGCTCGTTGGGTTTTTTCGCGGCGACGAAATGATGCGTCATGGTGAAAAACTTGAGCGCGATGATCCATCCAATGTGAAGGCCGATCGGCAGCCACAAGGCGCCGCTGCGCAAGCGAGCCCATGCGAGCGCAAGGCCCACCGCCAGCATCGGGATGAACTCGGCGAGGATGAAAATCCCGCAGGTGAAATGGGCAAGGACGCCACCAAGCAACGAGAAACCCGCAAGCCAGTGGGTGGGATCAAGTACGCGCCACCCCTGCGGTGGCTCGACAAAATGCAGCGCCGCAAACAACAGCGAAGCACCGATGCAGGCGGTGAGTGGTCGCGCGTAGCGAAGCCACAATCCCAGCAGCAAGCCGCGGAAGAGCCACTCCTCAACCAAGGACACGCCCACGGCGGGAACCAGCACCTGCGACAGCACGCGGCCAATCGCCACAGGTTTCCCGCTGGCCGCAAAATACCCCATCGACTCCAGCAAAGAGGCAAATCCCCACAACAAGCCTATAGCGACGAAGCATCCGACCAAGGTCTGGATCACCGCGGTTTTCCACGGCAACTTTTCCCACAAGCGCTTGGCCGCATTGCCGCCATCGGCTCGAAGAAAACGCAGCCGCTGCAAAAGAAACGGCAGCAGCACCAAGGCCGAAAGCATCAGCGCGCGATTGAAGTATCGCCCGAATCCCGCACGGCGGCACGACCCACCGACGGATTCGATCAAGCGCGAGAAATCTCCAGCCAAGGTCGCATCACCCAGTGCCTTGCCCGCTTGGTAAAGCCACGGCGCAAGCGCCGCACCTAACACAAAGGAGCTGATGACCCATATGACCGCAGCTCCAATCTCGGATCGCACGAACCGTCTCACGGGAGCGGATTAAATACAATCCGCCCCGTTTGTCGAGTGCCGCACGAACGAACCTCTAACGAACTTCGTCGTCCGATCCGAGCGCGATGTTCACTTGGAACCAGAGCGATTGCTCATCGTCCTCGCCGGCGACCGAATCGAAGTTGTACTGCGTCCGCAATCCGACACGGCGCGCATCGTCGAGCCACCAAGTGAGCGATGGCGAAACGCGGAACCTCTCGGCTTGGCCGAAGTCATCGACGCCGCCAATCCACGCCACGCGCAGACCGCTGTCGAAGTGCTGGCACCAGGTCATGATCGCATGGGTGTGGATGCCATCCTCATCGTAATTTCCTACGAAGGTTTCATCGATCACGCCGTCGCCATCCTCATCGTGCTCGCTGAAGGCATCGACATCGCGCCACAGGTATTCGGTGCGCCAGCGGAACGCGCGTCCGCCCTTTTCCAAGCCATTTTCACGCCATTGGTATTCGACATCGACGCCGAACACATTCGTGTCGCGACCAAATCCATTCGTTCCGCCCGCCCATGAAGTGCCTGCTGTGACGGAGTGGAAATCATTGATCCGGTTTCTTGCCATCAAGCGCGCGGTGACGACATCGTCAGCCACAAATGCGCCATCGG
>JBIKIK010000133.1:0-5034 GCA_044361655.1 Luteolibacter sp.
CGAGCTTGATGCCGAAGGTCTGCGTGGAGAACAACCACTCGATGGCTTCGCGGTAGTTCATGTTGCCGGATCCACGGATGGATTCTCCCGATGCGGATGGGCTTGCGCCTCAGCCATGATTAGCGAGAGCTTCCATGAGATAGCGTGCGGGGCGGAAGTTTTCGATCAACACCTCACGCTGCGCACCGCGAATCATGCGCACCTGGCTGATGTTGAAGTTCGGGGTCTTGTGTGGCGCGAAGAGGATGTCGTCGTGCGTCGAGTTTTCGTGCTTTTTGAACATCGATGGCAGGATGTCGCCGCCGAGATGATCATCGCGGCCGGTTGCAAGGTGACAGGTGCCGAGTACCTTTTCGTCCTGAATGTCGGCGCCTGATACGGGTAAAACCTGCGTGCCGAAACCAAGTTCGCCGAGCGTGCCGGTCATCGGATCATCCTTCAGTCGTGCATTGTGTGCGTCGATGGTGGACTGGTTTCCGGAAATCAGCGTCGAGTGAATGATGCAGCGGTTTTCGACTTCGAGCACACCGAGCGTGCCGTCCTCGTATTTCATGGGAAATTGACCGCGTGCGTCGCTCGGCACAAAGTAAACCTCGCCGGCCGGGAGGTTGGCGATATCGGGAGATTTCCCGAGGCACAGGCCGTGGGATTTTTGCGCTTCCTGACCATCGAGGCCGAGCCATGCGGTGAGCACGCGTCCGTCCTCGAGCGCGAAGTCGATTTCGATCGCGTCGGCGCGGGTGAGAGCCAAGCGAAGTTTTTCCGCGTCGGCGGAGACTTCATGATAATCGACCGCAAGGCCAGAGTTGAGAATCACATCGTTGAGTCCGTGCAGCGTCGCGCCGCGGAAGCCGTATTGCTTGCACTTGGCAGTCAATGGAGCAGTCGCAGAATATGTTGAGATGCACAGGATGAGATCGTAGTTCGAATAGATGTCGCGCTCGAGCGAAAGGTGATTGCCCGCGGTGTCCCACACATCGTCGGCCATATCGAGATTTGATCCATGGGTGCAACGATAGGCAAACATTTCGCCGCCGCTCATGCCAAGGGCCTCCATCGCGCCATCGCGCAGGCCAAGGTAGAAATGCTTGTGGGCATTTTTCTGCACCGAAAAACCTTCGTGTTTTAGAAACGCGAAGTCCTTGATGAGTGCCGCGGGTTCGTCGAAATCAATCAGAATGCAAACGCGGCAACCTTCGGTCGGCGCAAAAACGGTCCCGAGCAAACGCTTGAGATCGAATGCCGGAAAACGGCGCTTGTTCGGGTTGAGAAGGATCTCCTCACTCAAATAGTCAGGCAGGGCGGCCAATGTGTGCTGTGACATGTCAACGCAAGCTAACATCTCGGGACCTGTCCGCAAGGGCGATTGAATGCTTGGAAGCGGAATGGCCTTTCCCCGATCATGGGTCTCCGGCATCGCGCAGCCTGGCAAGCTCCGCCGTCATGTCGTCGAGGCGATGCCATAGCCCGCTTGCCACATAAAGCGGCGCGCCGCAGCGGACTGCAAGAGCGATGCAGTCCGAGGGGCGGGCATCGAGTTCGACGATCTTGCGCTCCATGATCTCGTTCTCTGCCTCGATGATCAGACGTGCATGGTAAATTTCCCCGATGAGATCGAAAATCACCGCCCGCGAGATGGTTGCGCCGAAAGCCTGAAGCGTGAAATGGTAGAGGTCGTGGGTCATCGGTCGAGCCGATTGGTGACCGGAGAGAAATAGATTGATCGCGGCACCGACAGCGGGGTCGATGTACATGAGAATGGTTTTTTTGCCGTCGCCTAAAAACGCCGCGCATCCGGCCTGCGTGGGAAGCATGGCGATTGGCTCGACCTGAACAAGTGGCGACATGAGGGGAGTTTCGCGGCGGGCGACCTGGCATCCAAGAGCAAAAACCCATTTTGGCTGCCTAAAGCCGTTGGCTGCTCATTCCATCTGGCTTTCGCTGCAACCTGAGTGCCATCGCATTCAATATCACCTCTTTCGGGACTTGGCAGGCATGGTGGCGCGTGGCTTACTTTCCGCCCAAGCAACCATGACCACGATCACCCGTTTTGCCTGCCTCTTGATTGCTGCGCTCTCGTTGAGCCAATGCGCCCCGCATGTGCCCGAAAACTGCGCATCCGTGCCACGGGCTTCGCGCGTGCCCTCGGCTTCGCTGATCGATGAGGCCCGCGTCAACTGGTCGATTCTCGGCAGCGCTTCGCGCAAAAACGAATGGCCCGCCGCACGCGATCGCTACAACGCCGCAGTCGGCAAGCTCTTCGATCAAATTCGCTGCGGCCGCGGCTCGTGGAATGATCGCGCCGCATCGATCGGCACCCGCCTTGCCATCGCCGACCGCAAGCATGTCGATCCCGATACGCTCGACGCGCTTGTGCCTGCTTCAACCATCGAGGTCACCGAAGTCAAAAAACACAACGGCAACCACGGTCTCGGAATTCCCGCAGTCGGTTGGAAATCCACCTCGCCCGTCGGCATGAAGCGCGAGCGCTACCTGCTGCCTAACGGCTTGCCCTACAACATCACCGCGACTCTCGAATTCGACCGCAAAGGCATGCCAACCTGGCAGTTCAACAAACGCTGGGCAGTCGAGACGGCCACCATCGGCGGCCACAAACACCCGCTCGCCGCCGACTGGTCCGCGCCGAATGATTTTTACTGGAAAATGTGCGACCTCGACGACTTGGTCATCCAGAATGTGCTGCTGCCCGATCGCTTCACCGAGGAAACCGGGCTCTATTTCGTCACCCCCTACGACCCTAACAAAATCCCTGTCGTGCTTGTTCACGGCCTCGTTTCAAGTCCCGATGCCTTCAAGAATGTCATCAACGAACTTTCGCCCGAGCCATGGTTTCGCGAAAACTATCAGATCTGGCTCTACAACTATCCCACCGGCAATCCGTGGATTTACAGCAGCATGAAATTTCGCGAAATGATGCGCGAGGCTTGCGCCTACGCCCGCAGCAAAGGCGGCAGCGATAAACTCAACCGCATGGTCATCGTCGGCCACTCGATGGGTGGGCTCGTCACGCGCTCCAGCGTCACCGATCCCGGCCAAGAACTTTACAAGGCCATGTTCAACAAACCGGTCAACAAAATCAAAGCCTCCGATTCCACCATGCGCTTGATCCGCGATGGCACGCTCTACAAACCGCTTAGCGAGCCGAAGCGCGTGGTCTTCCTTGCTGTGCCGCATCGTGGCAGCCCGATGGCAAACCTGACATTTTCCAACTGGATTTCTAAACTGATCAAGCTTCCCAAGACCCTCACGGTGGATCTGCTCGATGCCACCCTCCTCGCCATGAGCGACATCGCCCAAGGCGAGGATGCAACGAAGCACCTGCCGACTTCGATCGACAGTCTCTCCCCGCGAGCGCCAGCCACCCTCGCGCTCAATAAGTTACCGCTGCCGAAAAACATCACCTTCCACTCGGTCATTGGTGATCGCGGCAAGGGCGACACCCCCGACAGCAGCGATGGAGTCGTGCCATACTGGTCGTCGCATGTTGCATCGGTCGCTTCCGAATTGATCGTTCCATCCGATCACAGCGTGCCAGACAACTCACAGGCTTCAGAGGAACTTAGGCGCATTCTCAAACTGCATCTCAAAAGTAATAACTGATTCGCCGTGGCCTTCGACAAATCGATCTCCGCACCCCCGGCCATTTTCTCATCATGAGTCCCGAGCAACAACTCACTGCCCTCACCAAAGGCTGCGCCAAGGTCCTTTCGGAAAAAGAACTGCTTGAAAAACTCCGCCTCGGCCGGCCGCTACGCGTGAAACTCGGCGTCGACCCCACCGCGCCCGACATTCACTTCGGCCACACGGTCGCGCTCGAAAAACTTCGCCAATTCCAGGAACTCGGCCACCAAGCGGTGCTGCTGATCGGCGACTTCACCGCCACCATCGGCGACCCCTCCGGCCGCTCGGCCACCCGCCCACCGCTCACCCGCGACGAGGTCCTCGTCAATGCCGAGACCTACACCGACCAGGCCTTCAAGATTCTCGACAAGTCGAAAACCGAAATCGTCCACAACGGCGATTGGTTTCGCAAAATGACCTACGAGGAAATCCTCAAACTCAACGCCAAGGTCACACTCCAGCAAATGCTCCAGCGCGAAGACTTCCGCAACCGCGTCGATGCTGGCCAGGAAGTGCGCCTTCACGAACTTCAGTACCCGGTGATGCAAGGCTGGGACTCGGTGGAAATCCGCGCCGATGTCGAGCTCGGCGGCACCGACCAACTTTTCAACATCCTCGTCGGCCGCGACCTCCAAAAGGAAGCCGGCCAAGCACAGCAAGTGGTGATGGTGATGCCGCTGCTCGAAGGCCTCGACGGCGTGCGCAAGATGTCGAAGTCCTATGGCAACTACATCGGCGTCAGCGATCCGCCGCAGGAAATGTTTGGCAAACTGATGAGCGTCTCCGACGAGCTCATGGACCGCTATTACACGCTCCTACTCGGCGAGGCCCGCGACCCGTCGGGCCATCCGATGGACGCCAAGAAGTCACTCGCGGAAAAACTCACGGCCCGCTACCACGGCGAAGCCGCAGCCACCGCCGCGCGCGCCGATTGGGATATGCGCTTTTCGAAAAAAGATCTCTCCGCCGCCGAGTTGCCGGAAATTTCTCTCGCCGATCTTCCCGCCGAATCAACCGTGCTCTCGCTCACCGCTCACGCGTTCAAGTCCGCCTTCGGCCTGGTAAAATCCAACGGCGAGCTGCGCAAGCAGTTCATCTCAAGCGGCTCGGTCCAACTTAACGGCGAGAAACTCACCGATCCGGCCGCTACGGTTTCACCACAGGCGGGCGACACGCTCAAGCTCTCAAAGAAGCACGCCGTGCGCCTCGTTTGATCCGGCACGCGCCGCAGCCAAGCTCAACGCTTGGCCACACTCGCAAGGCTCGGTTGCTGACGCACAATGTTGGCCAACATCCGGCGGCAATGCTCGAAGTCGGTGCGTCCGCTAAGGATTTGTGCGCTGCGCGCAAATGAACCCCACTGGACAATCTGCACCTCCACATTGCGGCGGC
>JBIKIK010000134.1:0-5030 GCA_044361655.1 Luteolibacter sp.
CCGCGCAGGGAGGCGATGCCTTCGCCGAGATGGTATCGCGAGCGGAGATTCGATGATCCGGTTTCCTTAGCGAGCTTGCGGTAAGTTTGTGAAGCGGCGGTGAAATTTTTTTCCGAAAGGAATCGTGCCGCGTCCTTCGCATCATCGGCATGAGACGGATCAGGAATCAGAAAAATTGCGAGTGTGGCGGCGACCTTGCCAACACCGCGCCAGCGTGTGCCGATGATGATTGAGGCGAAGAGGAACACGATCGCCGGCAGCAAGAACCACTGGTAGTACTCGATGGAAATTTCGCGCTGGCGGCCTTCCATTTCAAACGCGTCGAGTTCCTTGATCGAGGTTTTCACCAGCGATGCGATATCGTCGCCTGATCCGGCTGCGGCGTATTTACCGCTGGTGGCCTCGGCAAGATTGCGCAGGACTTCGGGTTGCAGGCGGCTGATGACTGGCTGACCGTTTTCATCGATCATGCGGTTGCCGGGGAAATCGGCGTTCGGAACATAGTCACCATTTTCCGTGCCGATACCGATGGCGAGGATGTTGACGCCGGCCAATTTCGCTTCGCTGGCGATATCATCGAGCGAGCCGTCGTGTTTTTCACCATCGCTGAAGATGACGAGCGCGTTTTGTTTTTGTCCGGTTTTCTTGAGCGTGTCGATGGCCAGCTCGACTACCTCTTTGAGGTTGGATCCGCCGAAGGTCGCCCAGTTTTCATCGATCTGCTCGACTGTTTGGCGGACGGCGGCGTGGTCGACGGTGAGGGGGGCGTAAACATACGAACTGCCGGCGAAGCCGATGATGCCGACGCGTTCGTTGGGGAGTTCTTCGAGCAGTTCATAGATTGCGATTTTTGCGCGCGAGAGACGGTCGGGCTTCACATCCTGGACTCGCATGCTGCGTGAGAGGTCGATGGCGATGAGGACATTGCGGCTGAGAATTTTTTCCTCGCGGGTGCCGGCCTTTTCGAGGGGGCGGGCGAGAGCGATGACGAGACTGATGCAGGCGAGTAGCAGCTGTGAAAATGAGATCCAACGCACGACCGGGTTGCGGCGTTTGATGAGAATCGGTCGCAAGCGATCGGCGGCAAAGGCCTGCCATTGCGAGCGGCGCAAGCGTGCGATCACGACCGCGAGCACGGCCAGGATGAGTGGCAGTGCCAGCGCGAAGAGCCATGCTGGATGGGCGAGATTCAAATCGGATCAGGGAGCGGGTGGTGGATTGAAAGCGAGCCGTGCGGCGCAGGCGAGTGCTGCGATGAGCGATGGGATCATGAACCAATGGAACAGCTCGCGGTCGTCGATGATTGTGAGGCTGCGGGCTTCGGTTTTTTCGAGCTGGTTGATGGTCGTAAAAGTTTCGCGCAGGGATTTGAGGTTTTGTGCCCAGTAGTGTTCGCCTCCGGTGAGGGAGGCGATTTTCTTGAGTGTTGGGATGTCGAATTCCTGGTAGGGAAACCGCATGATGTTGCGGTCGACGCGGCCTTCTTTGGTGCCGATCGCGATCGTGTAAATTTTGATGCCGAGTGTCTTTGCGTGTTCGGCCGCTTCGACGGGTGAGATTTTTCCTGAGTTGCTTGCGCCATCGGTGATGAGGAGGATGATTTTGCTTTTTGCGTCGCGGGCATCGAGTCGTGAGGCGGCGGCGGCGAGTGCGGATCCGATGGCGGTGCCTTGTTCTTTCACTGTGCCGCGTTCGAATTGATCGTTGAGGCGGAGCTCGTCGAGTGCGCGGCGCAGCCATTTGTGATCGAGCGTGATAGGGCTCGCATCGCGCGGGCGTCCGGCGAAGGCGACGAGGCCCATGCGGTCGTCGGGTCGGCGGCTGATGAAATCATCGACCACCGCTTTTGCGACATCGATGCGTTTTGCGCGCTGGCCTTCGTCGACGAAGTCATCGATGTCCATTGAGAGCGAGACATCGAGCGCGATCATGATGTCGATGCCGCTGGCGCTGCGGCTTTGGTATTCGTTTCTCCAAACCGGGCGCGCCATGGCGAAGATGGCGAAGAGCAGTGCGATTGCGGCGAGCGGCAGGCTGATGCCGCCGGCGGTTTCGCGCACCTGTCGGCCGAGGCTCATGAGGATCGACAGATTGGGAAATGTCACCGCCGCTTCGGCACCGCGGCCGCGCCTCAGAAACAGGGCGAGCAGGAGTGGTAGCGTGAGCAAGAGCCACGCCGGTTGGTTGAAGCGAAAATGACTTAGGAATTCGCTCATGGGGCGAGTGCGGCGCGGAGCGCGTGAAGGAGTTGGTGCGAGTCGCCGACGATTGTTTCGGCGTTCGCATTTGACGCCTCGGGCGCGTACTTGATGGTCGCGAGGCGGCTGAAGATCGCGGCGACTTCATCGCGTGTGGACTGCGGGATTTTTTGTAGGGCGTCGTGACGCGATACGAATTCCTCGTGCGTTTCAAAGAGGGCGGGATCTTCGGCGGTGATCGAGAGGTACTTGCGCAGGATCATCGAAGATTCGAGAGCGGCTGCGTGTGCGTCGCTGAGTGAGATCGCATCGAGCGCGGCGATGGCGTCCTTGAACGCCGCTTCGCGAATGTTTGCCGGGTCCGTCGCGCGTTTCATGCGTCGGCGGATCAACCAAACGATCAATGCCACCAACAGCACCGCGCCGATAGTGATCCACAGCCATGGTGTTTCGGCTTTGGGTATCAAAGCCTCGACCGAGCTTGATTCCATCAGCTGAAATTTTTTACTTGGAGTGTTTTCCGTCATCAGCGGGATCGTTTGCGGGCGCGTTTTTTGAACATGCGGTGAAGCCCGAGCAGCGTGTCGTGGCGGGTATCGAGTGTGGCCGAATCGATCGCGTATTTTTTGAAGCAGTTCTCGATGCCTTCGTTTTGCCGTTGCGTGAGTTTTTCGTAGCCCATGCGCAGGTTCGGGTTGTTGGTGTTGACGAGTGACTGCAGGCCTGTTTCGGGATCGATGAGCACGACTTTGCCGGCGCGTGGGAGTTTTGATTCGAGCGGGTCGGTGATGCGGAGGGCGATGGTTTCGTGTTTGCGTGAGAGCTTGCCGAGTGGTCGGTCGAGTTCCGGCGCGATGAAGTCGGAGATCAGGAAAACAAGCGACTTGCGGCGTAGCGTACGGACGAGAAAATCCGACGCGGCGGCGATCGAGGTGGCGGGGTGTTGTGGATCGGCGACGAGGATTTCGCGGATCATGCGCAGCAGGTGGCGAGTGCCTTTTTCCGGCGGGATGAAAAGGATCGGCTCTTCCGCAAAGATTAGCAGGCCGACCTTGTCGCCATTGTTGAGTGCGCTGAAGCCGATTGTAGCGGCAGCTTCGGCGGCGATCTCGCGTTTGCTCATTGATTCGCTGCCATAGACCGTCGAGCCCGAGACATCGACCGCGAGGATCACGCTGAGCTCGCGCTCTTCGCGAAATTTCCGCACGAAGGCTTGGTTCATGCGGGCGGTGACATTCCAGTCGATGAAGCGAACTTCATCGCCGTGTTGGTACTCGCGGAAGTCATCGAAATCGAGCCCTTGTCCGCGGAATGACGAAAGGTATTCGCCGGAAAACGACTCGCGCACGAGCCGCCGCGCCTTGAGTTCCAGACGGCGCACGCGCGCCATCATTTCCTCGATCTGTTGCTCGGTCAGCATGGTGATCAGGGCACCGGTACCTTGGACATGATGCGTTCGATGATCGAGTCGGCACTGACCTCTTCGGCCTCGGCCTCGTAGCTGAGGAGGATGCGGTGGCGAAGCACATCGGCGGCCATGTCCTTCACATCCTGCGGCGTGATAAAGCCGCGGCCGTTCATGAAGGCGAGGGCGCGGGCGGTGAGAGCGAGGTTGATCGTGCCGCGTGGTGATGCACCGGCGCGTACGAGGTTTTTGAGACCTGCGTCGACGAGTGAGGGGAAGCGTGTCGTGTGGATGATCTGCACGATGTACTTGCGGATCGCCGGGTCAATGTGGATGTGGTTGACGGTGTCCCGTGCGGCGGCGATTTGCGCGGGTGTGGCGACCGGTTGGGTTTCGTAGGGCTTGGTCGAGGTCGCCATGCGTTCGAGGATCGCGAGTTCCTCGTCCTTGGTCGGATAGCCGACAGTCACCTTGAGCAGGAAGCGATCGAGTTGAGCTTCGGGGAGTTGGTAGGTTCCTTCCTGGTCGATCGGGTTTTGGGTGGCGAGCACGAGAAATGGCTCGGGCAGCGGGTAGGATTTGTCGCCGAGGGTGACTTGGCGTTCCTGCATGGCTTCGAGCAGGGCGGATTGCACTTTGGCCGGAGCGCGGTTGATTTCATCCGCGAGGATGAGGTTGTTGAAGATTGGGCCGAGCTTCGGTTCGAACTTCGTGATTTGCGGGTGATAGACCATCGTGCCGACAAGGTCTGCGGGAAGGAGGTCGGGCGTGAATTGGAAGCGCGAGAAGGTGGTCGAGAGTGAGCCGGAGAGTGCTTTCACCGCGAGCGTTTTGGCCAAGCCTGGGACGCCTTCGAGCAGGATGTGGCCGTTGCAAAGGAGGCCGATCAGGAGGCGGTCGACAAGCTGGCTTTGGCCGACGAGGACCTGAGCCATTTCATCGCGGACCGATTGGATCCACGGGCTGGTTTCCTGAATTTGTTTTTGTAGATCTTCTGGAGTCATGAGTGATGGTGCCATGAGTGTGCCATGCCGGGTGGTTCTCGCAACCTGCAAAGCGATGGGATGGGAGAACTTTGCCCAAAAAATTGGTTTGCGCGAGAGGCGGCGGCTCGAGCTCAGGATGCGATCGTCGCGACACGGGCGAGGATGTCCTCGACGCTAGCCAGTCGGCCGATGCCTTCATAGCCGCAGGCGAGCTCGCCCTCGGCGGGATCGATGAATTGGCATCCGTCCTGTTTCAGTTGTGCGACATTGCGTTGAGTCGCAGGGTGCAGCCACATTTTGCCGTTCATCGCGGGGGCGATCAGCACCGGAGTGCTGCGCGGAAGGGCGAGGTAAACCGAGGTGAGCGGATCGGGCGCGAGTCCGTTGGCGAGTTGGCCGAGCAGGTTGGCAGATGCTGGTGCGAGCAGAAGGAGGTCGGCC
>JBIKIK010000135.1:0-5008 GCA_044361655.1 Luteolibacter sp.
CTGCGTGCTTCACTTCCAAAACCAAATCCTTTCCCATGCAAAAATCGACACCGCATGAAGAAAAAACTTGAATGACTACATGCCCGTTCATTCGCGGTTCAACATCTTTCGGAAAGTGTCGGCGCCGCGAGGCCGCGTCGCCCTACCTGAGGCGGACCTTTGCGGAATGCTATTGCCGCATTTGCGGCATTTTTTCAGCACCGTGAAGCGAACTTAGCATGGCCGGAGCGAAGCAAAGGCAAAAAGGTCCCTGCCTAAATAGGCAGCGACTTGTGCGAGCCGTCGCAGAGCGGTGGATTGGCGCTGTGCTTGCACTGGCACCACCAGACGGTGGTTTTTTCTGCAACTTCGTATTTCACCGGTTGCAGGCCGGTGCCTTTGTGTGAGCCATCGCAGAAGGGCTGATGCGTCGAGCGTCCGCAGGAGCACCACCAATAGGTGCCTGCTTCCACTTCGAGAGCCATCGGTTTCCTGTCGCAAATGATCGGTTGTTCGGCCATGGCAGAATATCTAACACATTTTTTCGCTCAATGCGAGGCCGAAACCGCCCATTCCGATTTGCTGTCGGAATTTGCGGCCTTTGTTTCGTCGGTCGGCTCGGGCTTGGGCACCGCGGTTTTGGCCGAGGTCGCGTCGGCCGAGCGATAGCGCTGCGCCGGCTGCGGGGTCACATAGGTGAGGCCGAGCCAGAGCAGCAATGCCGCCGAATAAATGAAAATGAAAGGACGAAGCTTCATGGGTATTTCGGAGATGTTGAATATCAACTGTTTGTGGTTTAGTGCGCTTTTGCCTGCGAATGCAACTCCGAATTGCGGGGCGGCTTGGGATCAAAAGGGGTTGTCGCGACCCGCTGCGATCGCTATCTTTCCCCGCAGGGGGCGCGGTCACAGCCTCCCCCGTTCAATCAATCACGATACCAGCAAGCACCATGGGAATTTTCAGCAAGCCGAGCCTGCGCAGCCAAGACCGCCGCGACGACATGCCGGAAGGCCTTTGGAACAAGTGCCCCGAATGCGGTGCGATGGTGCACAATCTCGAGCTGCAGCAGAACCTCCATGTCTGCCCGCACTGCTCGCATCATTTCCTGATCGGCTCGCGCGAACGCATCCTCATGCTGGCCGATACCGGCTCCTTTGAGGAAACCGAGACCAATCTCATTTCCGCCAATCCGCTTGGTTTCCAAGGCTACGCCGAAAAAACTGCCGCCCTGCGCGCCAAGACCGGCCTCGACGACGCGGTGGTGAGCGGCCGCCTCAGCATCGAAGGCAATCGCGCGATGATCGCCGTGATGGACTTCAAATTTTTCGCCGGCTCGATGGGTTCGGTGGTCGGTGAGAAAATCACCCGCGCCATCGAAATGGCCATCGCCGAGAAACGCGGCATGATCATCGTCTCGGCCTCGTCCGGCGCACGCATGCAGGAAGGGATGCTCTCGCTGATGCAAATGGCTAAGACCTGCGGCGCGTTGGCCCGACTCTCCGAAGCGAAGCTGCCCTTCATTTCCCTGCTCACCCACCCGACCACCGGCGGCGTGACCGCGTCGTTTGCGACCATTGGCGACATCAACCTCGCCGAGCCGAAATGCATGATCGGTTTCGCGGGACCGCGGGTGGTCAAGGAAACCACTCACCAGAACCTGCCGCCCGGTTTCCAAACCGCCGAGTTCATGCTCGAGCACGGCCTTGTCGATGCGATCGTCCACCGCAGAAAACTCCGCGAGCGCCTCGCCAGCCTGCTGTCCTACATGATGCCACGCTGAAATGATGCACCGCCCTGCGCGCTAGTCGCATCACCGCTTGCGCAAGGCCAGCCGATGGTCAAAGCTCCGCCCGTGCTTGCGAAACGAATCATTCCCTGCCTCGATGTGACCGACGGCCGCGTGGTCAAGGGCGTGAATTTTGTCGATCTCATCGACGCCGGTGATCCAGTCGAATGCGCGATGGCTTACAACGCGCAAGAGGCGGACGAACTGGTATTTCTCGACATCACCGCTTCGTCGGACAAGCGCCGCACGATGGTCGATGTCGTGAGCCGCACCGCCGAACATTGCTTCATACCGCTCACGGTCGGCGGCGGCATCCGCACGGTCGATGACATGCGCGAAATGCTACTCGCCGGCGCGGACAAGGTCGGCATCAACACCGCCGCGGTGAAAAATCCGGGCCTGGTCGATGCTGGCGCCAAGGCCTTTGGTAGCCAATGCATCGTCGTCGCGATCGATGCCAAGCGCGAAGGTCCGGGCAAATGGGGCGTCTACACCCACGGCGGCCGCACGCCCGTCGGCCTCGACGCCGTCGAGTGGGCCCGCGAAGTCTGGCGCCGCGGCGCAGGCGAAATTCTCCTCACCAGCATGGACGCCGATGGCACCCAGGCCGGATACGACATCGAGCTTACCGCTGCCGTTTCATCCGCCGTCGGCATCCCGGTCATCGCCAGCGGCGGCGCCGGAAACCTCGAGCATATGGTCGAGGTCCTCGATGCCGGCAAGGCCGATGCCGTGCTCGCTGCCAGCATTTTCCACTTCGGCAAGCACACGGTCGGCGAGGCCAAGCGGCATTTCGCCGAGCGTGGGATCCCGGTGCGCCCGGCGCATTGAGGGAGAGGGATTGATTATTGGTTAAAGGTTAAGGGTTATTGGGGAGGAGGAAGAGAATAGAGAAGCGGCTTCTTCAATGGGGAGCGCTGGCGTCTCGCCGGCCGTGTCCTGCATCTTGCGGGACACCTCTTCATAGGGCGCTGCTTTTCAAGCGCCATGCCCCTCTTCAATCTTTTCATTTCTGAAAGTGTCGGCGCCGCGGGCCGCGTCGCCCTACCGGTTAAAAACCCATCATCATATCCAGATATGATGATTTGATTCTTGAGTTCGGCGCCTTTGGGGCTATTTTCACCGCATGATTCAAGCCGACCCCACCCGGGAACTCTGCGATGCCTTGGCCGAAAGGATTTTGGTCCTCGATGGCGCCATGGGCACGACGATCCGCACCTACGGGCTCAACGAAGCCGATGCCCGCGGCGAGCGCTTTGCCGATAGCGAAAAGGATCTGCTCAACAATGGCGACATCCTGAGCCTCACGCGCCCGGAAGTGATCGGCGACATCCACAAGCGCTTCTATGAAGCGGGCTCGGACATCTGCGAAACCAACACCTTCTCCGCCACCAGCATCGCGCAGAGCGAATTCTTCGTCGAGGACCCGCGCGAAAAAGGCGGACGCAAGGACCCGGAATTTTTCCAGAAGATCATCGAGGACAAATTTCTCAACGAGCTTGCGTGGGAAATGAATGTTGAGTCGGCGAAGCTCTGCCGCAAGTGGGCCGATGCCGTCGGCAGCGACACCGGCCGCAAGCGCTATGTCGCCGGTGCGATCGGGCCGCTCACGGTTTCGCTCACCAACTCGCCCGACGCCAACGACCCGGGCTTCCGCGTGGTGAATTTTGATCAGGTGCTCGATGCTTACAAATTGCAGATCAAAGCGCTGATTGAAGGCGGTTGCGACATCCTGATGATCGAAACGATCTTTGATTCGCTCAATGCCAAGGCCGCGGCGGTGGCCGTGCAGGAAGTTTATGCGGAAATGAAATTGCATCTTCCGCTGATCATTTCCGCAGCGGTCGGGCTTGGTGGTGAGACGATGATTTCCGCGCAAAAGGTCGAGGCCTTTTGGAATGCCTTTGCCCACACGCACCCGTTGGCGATCGGTCTCAACTGCTCGCTCGGGCCCGACCTCATGAGGCCCCATCTCGAGGAGCTTTCCAAGTGCGCGACCACTCACATTTCCTGCTACCCGAATGCCGGCCTGCCCAACCCGCTCGCGCCCACCGGCTTCGACCTCGAGCCCAAGCACATGCATGACTACATGGCCGACTTCGCCAATGCTGGCCTGCTCAACCTCGCCGGCGGCTGCTGCGGCAACACCCCCGATCACATCGCAGCCATCGCCCAAGCCGTCGCGAATAAAAAACCAAGGGAAGTGCCGTGCATCGGGGCTGTTTAAGATTAATTTGAACCGCCAAGACGCCAAGTTCGCCAAGAGTCATGAAAGAGGGAAATTCAACGAATCAAATCGATCGAATTGCGAAAGAGTTGGTTGATGCCGCGTTCAAGGTCCATAGCAGTCTGGGGCCAGGCCTGTTGGAAAGCGCGTATGAGGCTTGCATAGCGCACGAGCTGACAAAGCGCGGTTACCGTGTGGAAAGACAAAAACCGCAGCCGGTGATTTATGAAGGGTTGGAAATCGAAGTCGGCTATCGACTCGATCTACTCGTCGAGGATTTAATTATCATTGAGCTCAAAGCTGTCGAACAACTTGCGCCAATCCATCAGGCGCAACTTCTCACCTACCTAAAGTTGTCTAATAAACAGCTTGGATTCCTGATTAATTTCAATGTCCCGCTGATTAAGAACGGCATCCGACGCATCGCAAACCAATTTCAAACCAACTAAACCTTTCTTCAAACTTGGCGCCCTTGGCGTCTTGGCGGTTCAACATCCATTTCATCTCCATGCGCACCATCCCTCACGCCCTGCGGCTTTCCGGTACGGAGGCCTACAACCACACTGCCGACAAGCGCTTCCTGATGATCGGCGAGCGCACGAATGTCGCGGGCTCGCCGCAGTTTGCAAAGCTGGTCCGCGCGGGCGATCTCGAGGCGGCGGTGGAAGTCGCGCGGCAACAGGTTGAGAATGGCGCCAATGTCATTGATATCTGCTTCGACGATGGACTCATCGATGGCAAGGCGATGATGTCACGCTACCTGCAATTGCTGCAGGGCGAGCCGGATGTGGCGAAGGTGCCGATCATGGTCGACTCGTCGAAGTGGGAGATCCTCGAAGCGGGCCTCAAGTGCTTGCAGGGCAAAGGAATCGTCAATTCGATCTCGCTCAAGGAAGGTGAGGAAGTTTTCAAAAACCACGCGCGCCACATCATGCGTTACGGCGCGGCGGTGGTGGTGATGGCCTTCGATGAAAACGGCCAAGCTGCGACCTATGAGGAAAAAATCCGCATTTGCG
>JBIKIK010000136.1:0-4986 GCA_044361655.1 Luteolibacter sp.
TTTCCGGGTCAAGCAAGTCCACCCGCAGAGCATCCGGAAACTGCCGCCGCGTCCACCATGTCTTGCCAGTTCCACGGGGGCCGAGGAGGAAGAAATGATCCCGAGCAGGGGCGAAAAATCGTGGGGCCGATTCCATTTTGCGAAACAATTTGGAGATTTTGACGCCAATTTCAAGAAAATTCTCTGATCACGGACGCCTATGAAGACTATTCGCACAAATCTGCGAAGGGCATGGACTGCGGCAAAATGGGGCACCCCAATCACAAGCCGGGGCAAAAAACCGACCACAGGAAGAAGCTGTTTTTCCCCTTCGCTCCATCCCAAATCCCGCATCTCAAATCTCGCTGCCGCCTCAATCGATTCGTGTTCATTCGCATTCATTCGCGGTTCAAATTTTTCATCGGTCATTGCCGGAAAATTTATGAGAGTCCGCCTTTGACGCCGGGTGGCGGGGCGCGCATCTTCGCCGCCATGGCCTTTGCCGATGTGTTTCGACAGCTTCTCGAGCGCCCGACACCGCTGATGCGGCGCTTCGAGCGGATGCTTGCGGACGAGCGCGCTTACGGGCTTGAGGCCTTGGCGCGGCAGAGCCAGCAGATCACGCGTCGGCACTTTGGCAAAACGATGCGTTTGTTTGCGCCGCTGTATCTTTCCAACGAATGCGTGAACAACTGCAGCTATTGCGGTTTTTCGCGCGATGCGAAAATTCTGCGCACGACGCTGACCGTTGAGCAGGTCGTGCGCGAGGCGCGGCACTTGCACGGGCTTGGTTTTCGCAACCTGCTGCTGGTGGCTGGCGAGCATCCGAAGTTTGTTTCCGAGGGGTATTTGCAGAACTGTCTCGATGCGCTCAAATCGTTCATCCCCACGCTCGGCATCGAGGTTGGTCCGATGGAGGACGATCAATATGCCGAGATCGTCGCCCACGGAGCAGAAGGGCTTGTCGTGTATCAGGAAACTTACGACCGAGAGGTTTACCAAACGCTGCACACCGCCGGGCCGAAGAAAAATTTCGACTGGCGCCTCGATTGTCCCGAGCGCGCGTACAAGGGTGGATTTCGTCGCATCGGCATCGGTGCCTTGTTTGGTCTTGCCGACTGGAAGCTTGAGGCGATGGCCCTCTGCGCGCACCTCGAATACCTTTACAAACATTGTTGGAAGGCACAGTTCACCATCGCGTTTCCGCGCATGCGACCCTATGCCGGAAACTACGAGTATGCGCCCGATCCGCAACGCTTGCTGCCCGATAAGGCACTCGTGCGCATGATCGCTGTGTTCCGCATTTTGTTTCCACAGGTCGGCATCGTCGTTTCCACCCGCGAGCCATCATCGTTGCGCGATGCGCTCGCGCCGATCGGCGTGACCCACATGTCTGCCGGCGCACGCACCGAACCCGGCGGCTACACCGGCGCGGGCAGCGATGACCTTCACCTCACGGTCAAGGGTCGCCGCGTTGAACTCGAATCACGCAGCGGTTGTGAAAAAGCCACCGAGCAATTTCAGATCCACGACACGCGCGGCGCCAACGAAATTTCCGCCATGCTGCGCGCGCGAAAAATTGATCCGGTGTGGAAGGATTGGGACGAAGCGCTGCTCGCCGCGAATTGAAATCGAGCGCTCAACCGCGCATGTTGGCATACGCACGCAGGTAGCCAACGCACTGCGCGATTTCCGGCAAATTTGTCTTCCAGTTGCGTTCGTACTCGATCGATACATTGCCGGCGAACCCGTGTTTGCGCGCTTCGTCGAGCACCGCCGCGATGTCGATGATGCCGGTGCCAAAGGGCCGATCCGGCGATGCCTGGCCGATCACTTCGCGATCTTTCATGTGAAACGCATGCACGCGCGGCGCGATCTTGCGAATCGTCGCGAGCGGATCGAGCCCCGATGTGGCCCAGTGGCCGGTATCGACGCTGTAGCCTAAATTTGCATGACGTCCGTCGATGATTTTCCAAACGGTGTCCGGATGCCACAAGGCGCTGGGCTTGGGGTGATTGTGGAAACAGACCTTGATGTCGAATTCGCGCGCAAGTTTTTCGAGCGTGTCGATCGCATCGAGCGATTCGGTGCTGATGCCATAGAGATCCATTTTTCTAGCGAACTCGAAAACCTTGCGCGCTGCCGCTTCGTCTTTGGAAATTTCTGTGACGCCGTAGTTACACGCAACGAGCCCGTGCTTTGCCAACTCCGCGCGCACGGTGGCGATCGCTTCATCGTCGAGCTCAGGACCCATTTTCATTTCGCCTAGCGGCCCGCCGATTTTTTGGCCGGGAAACAACTCGACGCCACCGGCACCGGCATTGCTGGCCATCTGCAAGGCCTCAAACAGCGTGAACTCGCGATGCGACCAGCACTGGATCGCAATCGCGAAGTCGGCCTTGGTCAACGCCACTTGCGGTATCGGCGCGGCCACGGAGCGCGCGGCAAGCAATGCAGCGCTGGCGGGGATCATGTGAAGCAGCGATCGGCGTTTCATGCATGTGCAAATTTCCAGATTCACGGGGGTGTGTCAACCTGCGGGTCTGCATCGCGCTGGCGCAGTCATGCATTGCCACCACGGTCATGATGTTGCATCATGAAACCCGATGAGCGATCCGGACGAGTCGGCGTTTTTCCAATTCATGGCCACCGAAAGAAGCGCTTCGGAGCGGACCTTGGTGAACTACCGTGCGGCTTTGGAAAGCTATCGCGCTTGGCGTGGCGCGCGTCACGAGGGTTGGCGCAAGGCTGAGGCGGATGACTTTCGCGATTATCTATTTTTTCTTCTCAAGGATGGTTTGAAAAAATCCACCATTCGACTGCGCTTCGCGGCGCTTCGATCGTTTTACAAATTTCTCGTGTTGCGTCGCGGGCTCGGGCGAAGCCCGGTGGCGGAGGTGCAGTTGCCAAAACCCGAGCGCGGACTGCCAGTCGTGCTGAGCGTTTCGCAGATGGACGATCTCCTTGCCGTGCCGCTGCGGATCGGTGCCGATGCGAAAAGTCCGCCATGGCTGCCGATGCGCGATGCGGCGATCCTTGAGCTGTTCTACTCGTGCGGATTGCGGATTTCCGAACTGATCGCGCTTGATGTGAAGGACCTCGATTTCATCGGCGAGACGGTGAAAGTTTTTGGCAAGGGCTC
Organism: Luteolibacter sp.; assembly: GCA_044361655.1. Lineage (GTDB taxonomy): Bacteria > Verrucomicrobiota > Verrucomicrobiia > Verrucomicrobiales > Akkermansiaceae > Luteolibacter. Next base: position 3,122 of record JBIKIK010000136.1, read on the forward strand.
GAAAGAACGCATCGTGCCGGTCGGCGGCCCCGCGCTTGCCGCGATCCAACGCTACCGCCAGGAGGCGGCTGTCACATCAGGGGCCTTGTTTCTTAGCAAGCGCCGCACGCGCATCACCCAGCAAGCGGTCGATCTGATGCTGCGCAAATGCCTCAAGCACAGCGGCGTTCCCTTTGCGGTGAGCCCGCATAAACTTCGGCACAGCTTTGCCACGCACTTGCTCGATGCCGGTGCCGACCTGCGCAGCGTGCAGGCGATGCTTGGCCATGCCTCGCTCTCGACGACGCAGATTTACACGCATGTTACCAAAGAACGCCTCAAGCAGGCCTACGACGAAGCCCACCCACGCGCGTGAAGAAATTTTTATTCAACACCGCCGTCGGCATCACCGGCATGATGCTTGCCGCATGTGCCGCAAAGCCCGCACCATTGCCGGCCGATGATGCGATTCGCAAAAATTTGCGGAACAAAAAATCCGTTTCGGTTTTGTTCATTGGCAACAGCCTGAGTTTTGGATTGCCGAAGGAGTTGGAAAAAATCGCGCGCAAAAATGGCGTGAACTTCCACGCGACCCAGCAAGCTCACAGCGGGTGGAACCTCGCGCGTCACTCAAGAGGTGCCGAGACGCTTCAAGTCTTGCGCGGTAGGCCTTGGGATATCGTTGTCTTACAGGAGCAAAGCCGCATTCCGTCGCAGCCGATCAAAAGGCACACGCACATGGTCCCCTCGGTGATGCAGCTCGCGCGCGAGTCTCGTGCGGTCGGCGCGATGCCGGTGCTTTATCAAACTTGGGGCTACCGCGATGGCGACAAGCGGAGATTTTACGATGATTTTTTTGCGATGAACAAGCGGTTGCGCAAAGGCTGCCATGCCGCTGCCCGTGTCGAAGGGTTACCCATCGTGCGCGTCGGCGACGCCTGGGAAAGCGAAATGGCAAAGGGCCGGGGTATGCGACTTTTCATGTCCGATGGGCTGCACCCGAGCCGCGATGGCGTACGGCTCAACGCGCAGGTTTTTTACGAGGCATTTTTTGCGGATTAGGCCGCGCCAAAGAATCGCAAGATGCGTTTGAATGCCGCAAAGCCCACACGCGGCGGCGGATAACGCATCGCCGGATCCGGCTTGAACGGACGGCGCATGATTGATCGCCGGTGGCTGAAGGCATCGAAACTCGCTTTGCCGTGACTCGCGCCCATGCCGCTTTCGCCAAGCCCACCGAAGGGCAACTCGCGGCCGACCAAATGCATGAGCGTGTCGTTGATGCATGCGCCGCCCGAGCGGATTTCATTCAAGAGCCGGTCCTGAATCTTGCGGTTGTGTGTGAAGGCGTACATCGCCAAAGGCACCGGCTGCGTGCGCTCGATTGCGATGATTTGATCGAGATCATCAAACACGCGCAATGGCAGGATCGGCCCGAAAATTTCCTCGGCGAGCAGCGGCGCATTGTCGGCAAGCTGCGAAACGACCGTCGGTGCGAGGTAGAGGTCATCGGCATTGCGCGCGCCACCGCATTCGATGTGCGCGCCATCAAGCAACGCGCAGAGGCGATCGAAGTGGCGGCGGTTGATGATGCGGCCGTAGCTAGCGCTGCGTTGCGGGTCATCGCCGAAAAATTCGCTGATCGCTTTGGTGATGGCGGCGATGAGCTCGCGTTCGATGCGGCGGTCGACCCACACATGGTTGGGCGCGACGCAGGTTTGACCGGCATTGAGAAATTTTCCCCACACGATGCGCCGCGCGGTGATTTCGACATCCGCATCGGCACAAACGATGGTCGGGCATTTCCCGCCGAGCTCGAGCGTGACCGGTGTGAGATGCTTCGCCGCGGCACCCATCACTTCGCGTCCCACGCGCGTGCTGCCGGT
>JBIKIK010000233.1:0-4944 GCA_044361655.1 Luteolibacter sp.
CTTGAGTCCGAAGCGTTGCTCGAGGACTTCGCGTTCGCGTTCGGTGAGAGTGTCGAGGACATCCTTGATCTTGTCCTTGAGCATCGAGAATCCGGCTTCCTCCATCGGGTTGTCGGCGGCCTTGTCTTCGATGAAGTCGCCAAATGAGGTGTCGTCGGAATCTCCGACGGGTGCCTGCAGCGAGATTGGTTGCTGCGCCATCTTGAGCACGGCGCGTACGCGTTCGACGGGAAGGTGGATTTCCTCGGCAATTTCCTCAGGTGAGGGTTCGCGGCCGTATTCTTGGACCAGTTGCTTTTGCACGCGCATCAGCTTGTTGATCGTCTCGATCATGTGGACCGGGATGCGGATCGTGCGGGCCTGGTCGGCGATCGAGCGGGTGATCGCCTGGCGAATCCACCAGGTCGCGTAGGTGGAGAACTTGTAGCCGCGGCGGTACTCGAATTTTTCGACTGCCTTCATGAGGCCCATGTTGCCTTCCTGGATGAGGTCGAGGAACGAGAGGCCGCGGTTGGTGTATTTCTTGGCGATCGAGATCACGAGACGAAGGTTGGCTTCGACCATTTCGGTTTTTGCCTTGAGTGCCTCCTTGAGCCAATGGCGGAGGTTTTTGTTTGCCTCTTCGAAGGTTTCGGGTGTGTGCCACGAGCGTTGTTGAAGTTCGCGAAGTTTCGTCACGAACTCCTTGTCGTTCGGAGTCGACTGGAGTTTTCGGCTGTACTTCCAGAACTTCTGCATCGACTCATCGACCTGTTCGCAGAAGTCCTCGATGATCTTCTGTTTGAAGTAAAAGCGGACATAAACGCGGTTGAGCGTTTGGATGTTTTTCTGGAACTCCTCCTCGAGCTTTTTCTTGCCGCGCGGGTTCTTGGCCGAGAGTTGGCGGAAGATGTCGTCGTTTTCCTGGTGGAGTTGCTTGAGTTGTTCGCAAAGCTTCGGCAGGCCCTTCATGTAGCGTTCGCGCGACTCGATTTTCTTGTCGAGGATCACGCGGTCGAAGCGTTCCTTGCCCTTGTTGAGTTTGTCGGCGAGGTCGAGGTAGGACTCAGTGACGAAGCCGAAGAGGTGGAGGTGGCGAGCCACTTCGATTTCCGCGTCTTCGATGCGTTTGGAAATTTCCACTTCCTGTTCGCGGGTGAGCAGCGGGACTTGGCCCATCTGCTTGAGGTACATGCGGACCGGGTCGTCGAGGATGTCGAGTTTTTGGTCTGCCTTGAGTTCCTCCTCCTCGCCGCCATCGTCGTCGCGTTTCTTATCCTTGAATCGGTCGACTTCCGAGGCATCGATGATGTCGAACTCCATGTTGCGCAGGCGCTCCATGATCGCCTCGACATCGTCAGGATCGACGAGGTCGTTGGGGAGGATTTCGTTGATGTCGTCGTAAGTCAGGTATTCCTGTTCCTTGGCGAGCTTGATGAGTTCGCGGATCTTTTCCTGGATTTCAGGTGTGTCGATGCGGCGTTTTTTCGAGGCGCCGGCCTTGGCTGCCTTGGTTTCGGCGGCGGGTTTTTCGCCCTTAGCAGGGGTCGCTGCTGCGGTATTGTTCTTCGAGGCGGCAGAAGTCGTTTTCTTGGCGGCCGCCGTGGTGGCTTTTGCCGTGTCTTTCGATGTGCGGGCGGCCTTGTCTGCCTTGGTGGGCTCGGGCTTTTTGGCCGGGGCGGTTTTGGCGGGGACTTTGACTGGGGCCTTGGCTGGAGCTTTTATTGGGGCCTTGGCGGCGGGCTTAGCTGGCGCCTTGGCAGCGGGTTTCGTCGTTGGCTTGGCAGCGGGTTTGGAAACTTTTTTGACAGGTGCCTTCGCAGCAGGTTTTGCGGCTGGCTTTTTGGCTGGGGCTTTGGCAGCAGGCTTTTTCGCTGGTGCCTTGGCAGCAGGCTTGGAAACTTTTTTCGCTGGGGACTTCGAAGCGGCGGGCTTGGGCTTGGCGGCTGCGGCTTTATTTTTTGATGCAGATGCCTTTGGTTTTGAGGCGCTTGCCTTCGGCTTGGCGGCGGGCTTCTTGGCAGCGGATTTCTTGGATGACGACTTGGATGAGGGCATGGGTGACGGGCGCTGGAAACGAGGCATGTGGATATACCGCAGCCATTCTTTGGGCACAACGGAATTTCCGCAGGCGGGCGGAACCAAACGGGAGCGATTTGGATGCGTCAAGGGCATTCTGAAAAATAAATTTCAGGCGCGTCGGTAGGCTTCGCGATTGCGGCCTGCGGATCATGCGGGAGAGTTTATTTTCGGGTTTGAATTTCCGTGCGGCTGGCTCACTTTGCCGGGCGAGATGATCACACTTACGGAGACAGCCGCGGCCGAGCTCAAGAGACTGTTGGCCGCGAAGGGCGAGACGGAGGGGGCTGGGCTGTGCCTTGCCGTGCGGAAGGGTGGATGTGCGGGTTGGCAGTACGAGATGCGGGTGGGCCAACCGTCCGAGGGCGATGTGCTGGTGGAGGATCACGGCGCAAGGGTCATTGTCGCGGCCGACAGCGTTGAGCGTCTGCGCGGCTGCGAGGTGGATTTTTCCGATGATCTGACCGATTCGGGTTTCAAGGTAAACAACCCCCGCGCGGCCCGTTCCTGCGGATGCGGGACTTCCTTTGAGTCGCTGGAAGAGCCGGCGGCGGGGCCGGATGAAACGGGCACGGAGGATTGCCGCGCATGATCATTGCCGAACGCCCCGAGCTTCGTCTGAAGGACGATGTGGCACCGGGTAGGCCGGCGTATTTCTGGTGGTTCATCGCCAATGGCGTGGCGCTGTGTTTTGCGGTGGCCAGCTGGCTGGTGTGCCTCGAGGTTTTTGGCAATCCCGAGGTGCCAAGAAACTACGAGATCCTTCGTAGCATCGGTCGAGTGCCAGAGCTCAAGCTTTTCCCGGCCGATGATTTGCCGGACGGCGTGACGCTTGATGCCGCGGGGCTTTACTCGCGGTTTTACCCATCGCCGAATGCGCAGCTGACGAAATTCAATGCCCGTATGCTGCGAAATTATCTCACGAATTTCGACAGCCCGGAGGCGGTCGTGCATGTCGGTGGCGAGTACCGGATTGAAAAAGTCCGCAAGCTCAAGGAGGGGGATTTCATTTCATCGGGTGTGGTGGTGAGGGCGCGTGCCATGGTGGCCCCGGATGAGGGTCTGGATCCGACGCCGTATCCGGTGTGGGTTGATTGTGTGATTCCGACGCATGATGAATCGGCGGCGCAGGCGTTTCCGATTGGCGGCATGCTCAAGCTCGGTGGCGGGAGCGCAAAGGTGACGCTGCTGCATGTGGGCAGGGTGGCTGCGGGGGCGGATCAGGTTTTGTGTTTCACGGTCACGCCGCTGGCGGCGGGGGCCTTTCGTGTGAGTGAGGACAAACGCATTGATACTAAAGCACCTGCGCGGGTGAGGCCTGCGGCGGTGTTTCCGCTGATCCGTTAGATTTGCGCTGTTTGTAGTGTTTTGCCGTTCCATGGGCGGGTTTATCAAAATTTGCCTATTTTCCCCTAGGGGTTGACGGAGCAGGGGGTCTGTGTAGTCTCCGCCTGCCGTTTGGACGTCCCGGCGGTTCCCCACCTACCCCCAATTACTGAAATGACCACTATTGCCATCAACGGATTCGGCCGCATCGGACGCCTTGTGTTTCGCGCTCTCGTCGAGCAAGGCCACCTCGGAACCACCTTCAATGTTGTTGCAGTTGGCGACATCGTTCCTGCCGACAACCTTGCTTATCTTCTCAAATATGACTCCACGCAGGGTCGTTTCTCGGGGACCGTTTCCTCGAAGAAATCTTCGCCCTCGCTTGAAGAGGACGACATCATCGTGGTCAACGGTCACGAGATCCGCGTGGTGAGTGCCCGCACTCCCGATGGTCTGCCATGGAAGGAACTCGGCGTCGACGTCGTGATCGAATCCACCGGACTTTTCACCGAAGCGGAGAAAGCCAAAGGCCACATCGCCGCCGGTGCCAAGAAGGTTATCATTTCCGCACCTGCCAAGGGTGAGGATGCAACTTTCGTGGTCGGCGTGAACGACAATCAATACGATCCGTCCAAGCACCACATCATTTCCAACGCGAGCTGCACCACCAACTGCCTTGCGCCGCTTGTGCATGTTCTTCTCAAGGAAGGTTTCGGAATTGCCGAGGGTCTCATGACTACCGTGCACGCTTACACCGCGACGCAAAAGACCGTGGACGGTCCTTCGAAGAAGGATTGGAAGGGTGGACGCAGCGCGGCGATCAACATCATTCCCTCGACCACTGGTGCTGCCAAGGCGGTGGCACTCGTTTGCCCTGAGGTCAAAGGCAAGCTCACCGGCATGGCCTTCCGCGTTCCGACGCCGACCGTTTCTGCCGTCGACCTCACCGTCAAGACTGTGAAGGAAACCTCGCTGGCCGAGATCAAGGCCGCGCTCAAGAAGGCTTCGGAGACCTACCTCAAGGGCATTCTTGCCTACACCGAGGACGAAGTGGTTTCCACCGACTTCATCCACGACAAATCCTCTTCGATCTTTGACGCTGGTTCGTCGATCGAGCTCAACTCCACCTTCTTCAAACTCGTCAGCTGGTATGACAATGAGTGGGGTTACTCGAACCGCGTGATCGACCTCCTTCACGATGTCGTGAAGAAGGGCATCTGATCCCGAGAGTGACATTTCCAATGACGGCGGCTCCGTGATGCGGAGTCGCCGTTTTTTTATGGGGGGAGAGTTAGAGGTTATTGGTTAGGGGTTATTGGGGAAGAGGGGGATGTTGAGCATCGAAGTGGAGGAACATGAATAAGTGCCTTCTTCAAAGGGGAGCGCCGGCGTCCCGCCGGCTGTGTCACGCATCTTGCGGGACACCTCTTTATGTGGCTGGAGCGTCCCGCTCCATGTTTTGAAATGCAGCTGATAAAAAGCATCTTTATCGATGGCTCATCCGACGGGCCTTTGCGGAGAAAGGTCCCTGCCTTTGAGGTGAGGTTGGAGGTGACTTGG
>JBIKIK010000137.1:0-4859 GCA_044361655.1 Luteolibacter sp.
GAAGACCGAGTTGGTGCATCTCATCGAGCTGCACACCGCGCAGAAGGACCTTTACGAAACCGTGCGCGCGACGATGAACAAGCGTGTGCGTGAAGCGATCGCCGCGCGTGGCGGCAGCGACTTCCAGATCGTCTTTCTCGATGCCTTGCTCAAGCTGCGCCAAATTTGTTGCGATCCGCGGCTTTTGCCGGATGAGTTTGCCAACACGATTCACGAATCGGCGAAGCTCGATTTCCTCACCGAGTTGCTCGCGGTGCTGATCGAGGAAGGTCGGCGGATTTTGATATTCTCGCAGTTCACCAGCATGCTGGCATTGATCGAGGCACACTTGGTTCGCGAAAATATCCCTTATCTCAAGCTCACGGGTGCGTCGAAGGATCGGGGGAAACTGGTCGAGGATTTCCAAAGCGGAAAAGTTCCTTTGTTTCTCATCTCGCTCAAAGCCGGTGGCACGGGACTCAACCTCACTGCGGCCGACACGGTGATCCATTACGATCCGTGGTGGAATCCCGCGGCCGAGGCGCAAGCGACCGACCGTGCTTATCGCATCGGCCAGGACAAGCCGGTCTTTGTGCACAAGCTGCTTTGCCAGGATACCGTCGAGCAACGCATTCATCAGCTGCAACAGGAGAAGGCCAAGCTTGCGAACGATTTGCTCGCTGATGCGGACATTGGCAGCAGGCTTGATGCTTCGATGGTGCGCGCCTTGCTCGACCCTTGAGGAAATTTTTTACCGCATCAAAGCCCGCGGTGGATCGAGGCGATTTTTTTTGCGGTCGCAATCGTGTTGTGATGCAGGCGGGCGGTGAACTCCGGCTGACGGTTGCTGCCGCCACCATAAAGCACGGCGACGGGGATGCGGTTCTTGATGAATGCACCGAGCAACACCTCGTCGCGGTGACGAAGGTCTTCGGCCGAGAGATACATCTGGCCGTGGCGGTCGTCCTGGTGATTGTCCGCACCGGAAATCCAGATCACAAGATCGGGCGAAAAGGCATCGAGCGCGCGGGCGAGGCTGCTGAAAAGTTGGTTCAGGTACATCGCACCTTCGACATAGCGCACGGTTTCGACATCGAGCGTGCCGGCGCTTTGTGGTTGGGTGGCTGAGTCGTGCCTCACATGAATCGAGTAGGTGAAAACGCGCGGATCCCCAGCAAGCAGGGTGGCCGTACCGCTACCGCGATGGGCATCGGTATCGACCACCATGATGCGAATGTTTGGCTGGCGTGATTGCAGATCGCGAATGGCGATGGCGACATCATTGAACACCGATTGGTCGATGCCTCGGTCGCGATAGGCATGATGCTTGCCGCCGGCGAGGCAGACGCCGATGCCTTCGGTGAGCGCGGCCTGGCAGGCGAGACGAGTGGCCTCGACTTCACCGGCGCTGCGGGCAAAGAGCCCAGGCCCGGCGGGCAGGCCGAGCAGGATTTGCTCCTTGAGGCCAAGCTGTCCGTATTCGATGGCGCGCACATAGTCGGGCGAGTGGACGCGTTCGATGAGACCGACACTGGCGCTTCCTACCTCGATGATTTCCTCAGGCGTGAGGATGCCACCTTCGAGCAGCATGTCCTTTGATGCTCGAAATTTTTCGGCAGGAAACGCATGGGCATCGGGAATCACCCGTTCCAACTCCTGTGAGTAAAAGCATCTCATGAACCCCTGACAGCGAACCGCGAAAGCGTGGGCGTGGAAAGCGCAAAGTCGGCGGCGATGCAGCGAGGGGGTCTTTATATTCGCCGGAATCGAGTGAGCCTGGTGGCCAGCAATGCGACCGCGATGCTTTATCGAATCACCGGCTTGTCTTTCGCTCTCGGTTGTCGGCGTTGTGAGAACAGGGAGGCTTTCGCTTCAGAGCTAAGGCCTTGGTAAGCGACCTCTACCAAGTCGCGAAGGCGTTTGGCGATGCGTGACTTCGGATTCCACATGTAGATCAAGGTTTGTCCTTGGCGCTTGCAGACGAAGGCTCCCGCCCGCTCGAAGCGATCCAGTTGACGCTGGACGGAATCCAGCGAAATGCCAAAGTCCCGAGAAGCTGCCCTGCCATAGGTTTCGCCATAATGAAAAAGATGAAGAAGAACCGCTTCCGCGGCCCTGCCTCCAAACAAATCCACCAATGCGGTCGAGAACATGACCTAATAATTGGGTCAATTGACCGATAATTCAAGTCATATTTCCGCCGATGAACGAACCTGATTGGACACAGTGCACAGAGGAGGAGCTTTGGCATTATGTGGGCTGGCATCTCGAGGGCGCAGGAATCGGTTCGGTGCTGGTGGGAGGGGCCGTGGTGGCTATCCATACCGAAGGGCTTTACCGATCAGGAGATCTGGACTTGGTTCCCGATCATTTTGACAGAAAGCAAATTGAAGGGGTGTTGCGAGGTCTAGGCTTTGAGCCGAGCAAGTCCCGGTATTTTCGTCATCCTCAGTGCTCTCATCTGTTTCTTGAATTCCCGAGGGGCCCTGTGGAGATCGGTGAGGAATTTCCGGTTGTTCCTGATGAAATAGAAATCATGGGCCGGAGGCTTCGGTTGCTTTCTCCCACCGACAGCGTGAAGGATCGGCTTGCTGGCTACATTCACTGGAATTCGCGCGCCAATTTTGAACAGGCTGTGCTGATTGGCAGGAGGCAGTCCGTGCGGGTTGATATGGAGCAGGTTCGCCGCTGGTGTGAGCGGGAGGGAGGTCTGGAGGCATTCGAAGAGTTGGTTCGCAATTTGGAACAGCAAAGCTGATTGAGATTAGAGCATCTCGTCTGCTCCACGAGTTCTCTTCTTTGGGCTTTTCGCGGCTTGGGGAGGGGTGTAATTTTGCCGCGTGTTACAAATTGTGTTCAACGAGATCAGCGCGGCCGAGCTTTCGAGTCTAGGGACGCTTGAACAATTGGAGCTCTTGGATGAGTTCAAAGTGAGTCGGCAGGACCTCGATCAGCTCGATGGCGAGCGATTTGGCAGGATCGAGCGTGATGGTCGAGTGCTTTACCGCTATCGAGCAAAAGATTACCGGCTTTATTTCGAGATCAAGGATTCCGCGGTTGTGGTTCATCGCGTGCTGCACAAGGGGACCTTTTCGGACTTTTTGTTCCGCTCGAAAATGCCGCTTGGCGAGGATGAAGCGCTGGCCGGATCGAAACATTTTTGGAAGCTCATCGACGAAGGCCGCAATGCGCGGCGGCTGTGAGCCGGTGAAGTTTTTGCTTCCGGTGTGAGCGATTCGAGGTCAGAGTTTTCCAATGACCAAAAGGTCTTTCTACATCATTTTGGCGCTACTCTGTGGCGCTTGCTGGTTGTGGTACGGTCTTACCAATCGGCAAATTTCAGACAAGCAGGTGCTGATTGAAAAAATCCAGAGCGTGGGTGATCCCGAGGGGAAAGTGGCGGATCTTGAAAGCGAGCTTACCGGGCTTGAAGGGCAGCAGACTTTTAAGGGGATTTTGCTGACATTTCTGACTGCGGGCGTCATTGGAATTTTGTTCGTCGTGCATGTTCTTCCGGCGATCGTTCAGCGCTTCACGCATGCGGTTTATGACAGTGGCGAAATGGTGGATCATGATGTGATGCGCGATGCACGATCCTTGTTGGCTCAGGGGGAATACGAAGCGGCGATCGAGGAGTTTCGCAATGCCATCGTGGCCGAGCCGGGCAATCGGATGCCGTGGATGGAAATCGCCAAGATTCAGAAGGATCACCTTGATGACCCGCAGGCGGCGATCGAAACGCTCGGCAATGCCATTGAGTCCGCACCATGGCCGGTGGACGATGCGGCTTATTTCCTGTTCCGCCTCGCCGAGTTGCAGGAACAGGTCAATGGAGATCATGCCACGGCGGCGGCAATCATGCAGCAGGTCGTTGAGCTATATCCCAACACGCGTCATGCGGCGAATGCGAACCACAGGTTGCAAGAGTTGGCTCAAGGTGCTGAGGCCGCGGCCCTAGCTGAGCAGGAGCGGGATTTTCTTGAGCGGATGAATTTGGCAGGAAAATCCGAAGAGGGCGTGAGCGGCGGTTCCGCGTGAATTTTTCAAGGGCAAGGGTCATGCAGGAAAAAGCGTCCGGCATGCGCGCCTGGTTGAGTGATCGCATCGGGCGAAGACCTTTGTTTGCGACGGCCATGGTGGCGATGGCCGGTGTGCTTGCGGTTGATGGCGGGCTTTGGGTTTCGGTCGCAGTAGTGTTGGCGGCAGGCATGTTTGGTGGGTGGTTCGGGTCATGGCGGCGTGGGTTGGCATGTTTTTTGTGTGCGGCGATTGCCGCAGGTGTGCTGGCGTGGAGGCTGGAGCGTCAGCGAAAATTTGAGCGCCTGATGTCGAATGCGGGGGCTGCGAATTTGAGTGTGCGTTTGTTGGAGGACAGTGATGGTAGTGAGCGGTTTTGGTGGGCGAAGGCGCGGGTTCTTGAGGGGCCGCATGAAGGCGCGAAGGTCTTGTGGCAGGGCAGGGGAGAGATGCGCGTGGCGGGATCGATGTTGAAAGCGACAGGAAATTTGGAAGCCCTGCCGGAGCCGAGAAATCCCGGCGAGTTTGATCGTGCCAAGTGGTTGAGAAATCAGGATGTGGCTGCGGTCTTTCAGGCGTCTGGCATGCTTGATGATGCATCGACGCCTTGGCATGCCGCGTTGGGTGCGCGGATTCGTCATGCGTTTCGCGAAGGTGTGACGGCTGGGCTCGACGAGGACTCGCGTGAGGCGATGGTGATTCGTGCGGTGGTGATTGGTGAGACGCCGCGTGATGCGGATTCGTTGGTGGCGGCCTTTCGCGAGAGTGGCACGCTGCATGTATTTTCGGTGAGCGGCTTGCATGTCGCAATGGTCGGAAGTATCGGCTGGTTTGTGTTGGGGCGAATTGGCGTCACGCGGCGC
>JBIKIK010000138.1:0-4851 GCA_044361655.1 Luteolibacter sp.
GGGCGTGTGATTGCCGGCATGGTGCTTGCGCTTGCCTGCCTGTGGGCCTTCGGCGCGTTGTGGTTTGATCTTCCCTTGGTGGAGTTCAGACCATGGGCTGCGGGGGCATTTGCCTTGGTGGTAATATTGGTGGCGGTGTTCGTGCGGCCGCGTTGGCGGGCGAGGCTTGGTATCGCGTTGGCAGTCGTGCTGGTTGCCGTCTGGTGGGCATCGATCCCGCCTCGTCAGTATCGCGATTGGAAACCCGAAGTGGCGTTGACTTCGCATGTGGAAATCGATGGTGACATCGTGACCATCCACAATCTCCGCAATTTCGATTACCGCACGACGGAGGATTTCACGCCGCGATACGAATTGCGAAAGGTCGATTTGCGAAAGTTGCGCGGCGTTGATATTTTCATCAACTACTGGGGCTCGCCGTACATGGCGCATCCGATTTTCTCGTACGACTTCGGTGATGACGGACGGGTTTGTTTCAGCATCGAAACGCGGCCGGAAAAGGGCGAGTCGTATTCCGCGCTGGGCGGATTGTATCGGCGCTTTGAGTTGTTTTATGTCGTGGCTGACGAGCGCGATGTGATCCGCGTGCGATCGAACTACCGCAGCGGCGAGGATGTTTATCTTTACCACCTTGGCGTGAAGGGTGCGCGAGAAAGTTTTTTGGAGTATGTGCGCACGGTCAACGAACTGCATGAGCATCCGCGTTGGTACAATGCCATTGCCAACAACTGCACCACGGCCATCCGCAAACAAAAGCTCGCATCCGATCGACTTCCGCTCGATTGGCGCCTCATCGTGAACGGCTTCGGCGATGAGCTGCTTTACGAACGCGGTCAACTGAATCAATCGCTACCCTTTGCCGAGCTCAAACGCATCTCGCGTGTGAATGAAAAAGCCAAGGCCGCGGATCAAGCGCCGGATTTTTCCGAGCGCATTCGTGAAGGGTTGCCGGGGAGGTGAGGTTCTAGTGGAAAAGAGAATGAAGAAGCGGCCTCTTCAGGCAGGGGCCTTTCTCCGAAAGGTCCGTTGTTGATTCCAGAGTGATTGAAAAGGGGATTCTTCATAGGAGCGCGGGCATCTTGCCCGCTTGACCTCTGTGGCTTTGACTCCGTTGCACTACGTCCATGTCATCAGGCTTCGCTAATTTTGATGCTCGCTACCGCTCACAGGGCATTGCGGTAAATTTCTGCCAAGCTTCAGCGCGGCATCACCCTGCTAGGCGGGCCGTTGCGGAGAACGGTCCCTGCCATCAGAATGCCATGAATGCGATCAGGCCGCGTCCTGGTCGCTGCGTTTGCGGCGCAGGACGGGCGGGCGTTCGTCGCGGACGGTTTGCTCGTTGATCGTCACCAGATCGATGTCACTGCGCGAGGGAATTTCGAACATCACATCGAGCATCATTTTCTCGAAGATCGAACGCAGTGCGCGGGCTCCGGTGCCGCGGCGCACAGCTTCCTCGGCGAGGGCGCGGAGGGCATCGGGGGTGATCTTGAGCTTCACGCCATTCATGGCGAGCTGCTTCGCGTATTGCTTGGTGAGGGCGTTGCGCGGTTCGGTGAGAATTTGGACGAGTTCGTCTTCGGTGAGTTTGCGCAGCGAGGAGATCACTGGCAGGCGGCCGATGAATTCGGGGATGAGGCCGTAGTGCAGCAGGTCCTCGGGTTGGACGCGGCAGAGGATCGAGTTTTCGTCCTCCTCCTGTTTGTGATTGGCGGACTTACCGGCGTGGAAACCGAGCGTGTTGCTGCCGAGGCGGCGGCGGATGATTTCTTCGAGGCCGACAAATGCGCCGCCGACGATGAAGAGGATCTTCTCGGTGTTGACCTGGATGTATTCCTGCTGCGGGTGTTTGCGACCGCCTTGGGGTGGGACGCTGCAGATTGTGCCTTCGAGGATTTTGAGGAGTGCTTGTTGCACGCCTTCGCCAGACACATCGCGGGTGATCGAAACATTTTCCGTCTTGCGTCCGATCTTGTCGATTTCGTCGACATAGATGATGCCGCGTTCGGCGCGGGCGACATCGAAGTCGGCGGCTTGAAGCAGGCGCAGGATGATGTTTTCTACATCCTCGCCGACATAGCCGGCTTCGGTGAGGGTGGTGGCATCGACAATGCAGAAGGGGACATCGAGCACGCGGGCGAGCGTGCGGGCGAGCAAGGTTTTGCCGGATCCGGTGGGGCCGAGCAGGAGGATGTTGGATTTTTCGATTTCCACATCCTTGAACTCGTCGCCGAGGTGGGCCTGGTCTTGATTGAGGCGCTGGTAGTGGTTGTAGACCGCGACCGAGAGGATTTTTTTTGCTTCCTCTTGGCCGATTACGAACGAGTTGAGGTGCTCGAGGATCGATGCCGGCGAGGGGATGCCGAGGGCGGATTTGTCGGCCTTGCCTTTGCCTTTCTTTGGAACGCTACGAAGTTCCTTTTCTAGGATGTCGGAGCAGACACCGACGCACTCGTTGCAGATGTAAACGCCGGGACCGGCGATGAGCTTTTTGACCTCCGAGTGGCTCTTTCCGCAGAACGAGCACATGGTGAGGTTAGAGGCGCGGGCCATCGGGATGAGGGGTTTAGGGCTCAGCTTTCGGCCGGTTTGCTGTCGGCCAGTGCGGCGACAGCATCGGGAAGTTGCTTGCGGCTTTCGAGGACCTTGTCGACGAGCCCGTAGGCCACCGATTCCTCGGCGGTCATATAGTTGTCGCGATCCGAATCGTGTTCGACCTGCTCGATCGTCTTGCCGGTGTGTTTGGCAAGAATGCCATTGAGGCGCTTCTTGAGGTTGAACATGAAACCGATGGTGCGCTCGACATCGGAAGCGGTGCCTTGGGCTCCGCCGGAAACTTGGTGGATCATCACATGCGAGTTGGGCAGGCAGAAGCGTTTGCCCTTGGTGCCTGCGGTGAGGAGCACCGAGCCCATCGAGGCTGCGATGCCGATGCAGTAGGTGTTCACATCGCAGGTGAGGAACTGCATCGTGTCGTACATCGCGAGGCCGGCGGTGACCGAGCCACCCGGTGAGTTGATGTAGATGTGGATGTCCTTTTTCGGATCCTGCATCTGGAGGAAGAGCAACTGGGCAATCACCGAATTTGCAACAAAGTCATCGATCGGTGTGCCGATGAAAATGATGCGGTCCTTGAGCAGGCGCGAATAAATGTCGAACGAGCGTTCGCCGCGGCCATCCTGTTCGATGACGACGGGGACATAGTAGCTGTTGCGGGGGGAGGTGCTCATGGATGTCGGATTGTTGATGGTCATTTTTACTCTTCGGTGAGTGCGGCTTCCGCCGATTCCACAACATCGGCGTGCTCGACGAGGAAGTCAATGGCCTTGCCGATGATCATCGAGCTGCGGATGGAGGAAATCCGGCCGGAGCGGCGCATGTCGGCGATGAATTTCTTCGGCGCGACCTTTCTGGCAGCGGCGAGCTGGAGGAGGTGGTTGACGAGTTCGTTGTCATTGACCGCGATTTTTTCGGCGCGGGCGATTTCCTGGAGAATGAAATTCGCGCGGAGGTTTGAAACGGCCTGCTGTTTCGCGTTGGCGAAGATGTCGTCTTGCTGGGACTGGATTTGGTCTTCGGTGACACCTGATTGGACGCCGCGGCGGACCATGGCATCGGCTTGATTTTGGGTTTCGCTGGCGACGAGTTCTTCGGGGAGTTCGAAATCCGCCTGATTGGTGAAGTGGGCGACGATCTGGTTGACCTTCATGTCATCGATGCGGCGCTTGCGCTCCTGGGCCATGTTGGTGCGAATGATCTCGGTGATTTCCGCGAGTGTTTTGCCGGGGGCAAGGCGCTCGGCGAGTTCGTCATTGAGCTCGGGCAGGACGGATTGTTTGAGTTCGCCGAGGGTGGTGGCGAAGAGCATTTCGCGGTTGCGGAGATCGGCAACTGGGAAATCGTTGGGCAGCGTGACGGTGATGTCGCGTTGGTCGCCGGGCTTCATGCCGACGAGTTGGGCGGCGAAGCCGGGGAGGAAAGTTTTTTCATCGATGCGAACCCAGAACCCTTCGCGGCCTTCGAGGTAGCCGAGGCTTTTGCCAAGAACTTCGGCGCTTGGTTTGCCGTCGACGGTCGAGGAATAATTGATCACCGCGAAGTCGCCCATTTCGGCGGCACGGCCTTCGATGTCAGTGAAGTCGGCGAAGCGTTCGCGCAGGGTTTCGAGTTGGCTTTGCAGTTCTTCGTCGGGAAGCTCGGTGCTCGGCACGGTGACCTTGATGCCCTTGTAGTCCGGCAGTTTCACTTCCGGCGCGAGCATGAGCTTGGTGCTGAAGCTAAGGCTGCCGTCGGAAGTGTTGGAAATGTCTTCGACGCGACCGAAATCGAGCACCTTGAGGTCTTCCTGCTTGATCGCCTCATCGAGGGCGCTGTTGATCAGCGTTTCCTGGCTCTCGGCTTCGATTTCCTTGTTGAAGCGTTTTTCAATGACGGCGCGCGGCGCTTTGCCGGGGCGGAATCCCGGAACCTTTGCCTTCGAGGCTAGGCTTTGGGCGACTTTTTGACGCTCGTTTTGGACTTTGTCCGCAGGGATTTCGACGCGGAGGGTGGCGGTGCAATTTGGTTGCTTCTCGACAAGGATCTTCATGGCAAAGGGGGCTTGCGGCCATTGGCGGCCGGGGCGGGGAAGCTAGTGGACGACCTAGGGGCTTGTCAAACCAGGTGTTTGGATGGGGGCTCGAGATTTCGTAGGCAGGAGGGGAGGGGACCCTCAAACACGCAGCCGCAAATCCCGCGCGCTCCAAAGGACGCCGGCTGCGGGACGCGCGCTGCCCCTCAATTTCCGCGCGCCGTCTTTGCGCCGCGGGCTGAAGCGTTCTCTCGCGCCGGCGAAGGCTTCGTTGACAAATG
>JBIKIK010000139.1:0-4813 GCA_044361655.1 Luteolibacter sp.
GCGCGGCAAACTCGCGGATTTTATCTTCGATCGCACGCGCGCCATCGCCGGCTTCTTGGATGAAGGTCGGAATCACGCATTCGACCGCCGGGTGGCTGAGGTTCCAGATTGATGCAAACTGGATCATCGTGAGTCCGTGCTTTTCGGCGATCGGACGCATGCGGTCGGCCTTTTCCATGCCATGTTGGACCCAACCTTCGGGGCGGTAGCTGCGGTGGTCGCCAGGTTTGAAAATGTGGCCTTCGCGCGTGAGGTCGTCGTGAAACACGCCACCGTGATCGACGACGCGGGTCATCACTTTCACGCCATGTTTTTCGCAGGCGGGAAGAGTGAGTCCGACCGGCCATGGCTCGAGCGGATTGAGAATGAGCATTGCCCAATCGATGAGTTCACCGAAGCGCTCGAAGGACCCGACGAGGTCGAGAGAGAAACCGTTGGCCGGGCCGGGCGCGATGCCAAGCATGCGGGTGAGGCCTTGGTCCTTGGCGGATTTCATCGCCTGCCAAAGCACCTCGCTGGTGTAGCCACTCTCATCGGGGTTGTGCAGCATGAGCAGGTCGAAGTGATCGCTGCCGCAGCGTTCGAGTTCCTTCGAGGTTGCCATTTGTACGAAGTCGGCGTAGCCCTCGGGCCTGCGGAGTTCGGGATCGGTGAAGCGCGGGTAGCCGCGTGAGCCTTGGCGCTGACCTTGATAAAAATCGTGGCCAATCATTCCCACCAGCGAGTAAGTCGAGCGATCGATGCCGGCGAGCGCGCGGCCGAGCAGTTCATCGGCCTTGCCATTTCCATAGACATCCGAGGAGACGAATGTGCGGATGCCGGATTCATAGGCGGTCTCGATGCACTGGATGAAGCGGTCCTCGTCGAGGGTCTCGCCAAAGTGCATGAAGCGTCCGCCGCTCCATGTGCCGTAGGCTGTCGTGGTGGGATTCATGGTGCGCGGGGAAACTATGAGCTGACGCGTGACGGGTCAACCGCAAGCGCGCGGGCATCAGCGCCAGACAGGATTTTTTCGATCGTCGAATTTCAAACAGGTCCGCGGTCGACATCCATGCGGAAGGCTTTGCCGCGGAGTTTGGAATTGCGGGTGTTGCGGATTGCTTGATCGGCAAATTGTTCCGGCACATCGACGAGTGCGTGTTTCGGGAAAAGCGTGATGCGGCCAAGGCTGCCATCGGGTAGGCCGGCTTCGCGATACATCATGCCGACGATGTCCTTGGGCAGCACGCCGTGGGTCTTGCCGAGGGAGACAAACATGCGGGTCATGCCGGCTTCATTTGGGATCGGGCCGCGTTCGAATTTGCCGCCGGGCCTAGGTCGTTCGGTTCTGAATCCACGCTCATCGTTCTCGAAGGGTCGGGCGTCGCGAACCTTGCCACCGCGTGCGGGTTTTTCCGGCTCGCGGTCTTCTTCGATTGCCGAGCCTTCGCGGCCGCTCGCTTCGCGCAGCATCGTGACGAGTGCTCCGGCGATGTCGGTGGGGGTGTGGCCTTGTTCGAGGAGACGATCGATGTTGTCCTGATAGGCATCGAATTTTCCGCTTTCGAGGCGCTCGCGAAGCGATTCAAAAATCAGGTCCGCGCGACGGCCTTCGACTTGTTCGACCGAGGGGATGCGATCGCGTTTGATCACCTGGCGGGTGTAGCGCTCGATCGACTGCAGGCGGTAAATGTCGCGGCCATAGACAAAGCTCACTGCGCGGCCCGAACGTCCGGCGCGGCCGGTGCGACCGATGCGGTGGACATAATCCTCCGGGTCGGTGGGCAGGTCGTAATTGAAGACGATGTCGATCTCATCGATGTCGAGTCCGCGTGCGGCGACATCGGTGGCGACGAGCAGCTCCACCGCGCCATCGCGGAAGCGTTTCAGCACGCGCTCGCGCATTTGCTGGGTGATATCGCCATGGAGTCGGTCGGCGGCATAGCCACGGTTGATGAGATCCTCGGTGCACTCATCGACCGAGCGCTTCGTGTTGCAGAAGATGATGCCGAGGCGCGGGGGATTCATGTCGAGGATGCGCGAGAGCACCTCGACCTTTGAGCGTTGGCGGACTTCGAAATACGATTGCTCGACGGTCGAGACCGTTCGGGATTTTTGTTGGATCTCGATGACCTTCGGATTTTTTCCGAAACTTTTGATCAGGCGCGAAACGCCCGGGCTCATCGTGGCAGAGAAGAAAAGCGTTTGTCGTTCGGCAGGAAGTGCCGCGAGCAGTTCGTCCATTTCCTCCTTGAAGCCCATGTCGAGCATGCGGTCGGCCTCATCGAGGATCGCCATGCGGACGCGCGAGGGATCAAAGGATCCGCGGCGCAGGTGATCGAGCAAACGGCCGGGCGTGCCGACCACCACTTGGGCGCCGTCGCGCAGGGCGCGGAGTTGGCGATCCATGGGTGCACCGCCGTAGACCGGTGTCGCGTGCAGGTCTTTCATTTTTGCACCGAGGCGGTGGACCTCTTCGCAGACTTGGACCGCGAGTTCGCGGGTCGGGCAAAGAATCAGCACCTGCGGGAAGCGTGCGGAGGTATCGACCGAGGCGAGGGCCGGCAGGGTGAAGGCAGCGGTTTTGCCAGAGCCGGTCGCTGAAAGGCCGAGCAGGTCGTGACCTTCGAGCGCCGGCGGGATGCTCATGGCTTGAATCGGCGATGGGCGCTCGTAGCCGAGCGTTTCGATGGCGGAGAGCAGGGCGGGTGGCAATCCGAGTTCTGAGAAAGGAGGCGTGTCCATGAAGCGTGTAAAAAAAATCCGGCGCGGAAAAAGCGATGTGTCTGGGCGGTCGGGAAACAAGGCAATCACCTATTCTCACGGGAAAACAAGCCCAGATGTGAAATATCGGCCGATTCCTGCATCTTTCATGCGATATCGTGCATGATTCGACGGCGGGCATTGTTCTTGTCAGGCCCTGCGCGGTGGATTGAATGGTTTCACTTTGCTACTTCCCGTGTTCGATCATTGGCTTTGGCTGATTCCGGTTTTTTTGATCGGCGCGTGCATCGGGTCGTTTCTGAATGTGGTGATTTACCGCGTGCCCTTGGGGATGTCGGTGAACGAGCCGAAGCGATCGTTTTGCCCGAAGTGTCGCGAGCCGATACCGATGTGGTTGAATATTCCGGTGCTGAGCTGGCTGTGGTTGCGCGGCCGATGTGCGAAGTGCGGTTGTGAAATTTCGGTGCGCTATCCGATGGTCGAGTTGCTCACGGCGCTTGGGTTTCTTGCATCGTGGAAATTTTTTCCGCCGCAGGCCGCGGTGTTTCTTTGGGTGCTGGTGGCCTTGCTGGTCGCGATCAGCTTTATCGACGCTGATCATTTGATCATCCCCGTGTCGCTCACATGGGCGGGATCCGCCGTTGGTGTATTGGCTGCCATCGTGTGGCCGACTTTCCCGCGGATGGCCGGTGGTTGCGACTCATTGCGCGAAGCCTTGATCCAATCGGGTATCGGCTGGGCTGCGGGATTTTTCGGGCTTTGGCTGGTGGTCGAGATGGGAAAATTGGCCTTTGGCAAAAAGGCGATGAAGTTTCAATCGCCGACCGCGTGGGAGTTGAAGGAACCTGCGGGCGAGAGTGATCCGCTGAGCTTTGTGATCGATGGCGAGTCGATTCCGTGGTGGGATTTGTTTTCTCGCAAGAGCGACCGATTGATCATCGAGACCGGCGAGATCCGCGTCGATGGTGCGCCGCATGGTGGTGGCAAGTTGGTGATTCGTGAGACTGAAATCGAACTGCCCAACGGCACGAAGCATTCGATCGAAAAGCTGCGATCGCTTTCCGGTACGGCAACATCGGTCGTGATTCCGCGCGAGGCGATGGGCTTTGGCGATGTGCACCTGATGGGCATGATCGGTGCGTTTTTTGGTTGGTCGGGTGTGCTGTTCGCGCTGTTTGCCTCGTCGATCTATGCCTTGGTCGCGGCAGTGATCGGTCGCATTGGTTTTGGCAGGCAACTTCCATTTGGTCCATTTCTTGCGATGGGTGCGCTGACCTGGGCCTTTGGCGGTTGGCGGCTTTGGGTTTGGTATCTCGATTTCCTCGGGCCGCTTTGGCAAAGGTAGGCGATGCGCAAAAACGACGATTGGAATGATAGCAAACGGATCGCGAGCGGGATCCTGCGCGATCGCTCTGCGCGCCGCGGATGGCTGGGTGCTTTCCTGCTCATATCGTTGGGCATGATCGCCGCCGGGGTGTGGGTGATTGATGCGTGGCTGGCGTTGGAGCCGATGGTGTTTTTGCTGTGGTGGGGTGCCTGTGCCTTGCTGACCATTTTCACGCTGCTGTTTGCCGTTTACGACGGGCTGGCCGCGGTGAAGGAGGAAAAGGCTGGGGCGAAGGGGAGAAGTGGATGTTGCGATCGGCCGGAGGTTTAACGAAATCCGCCAAATTTTTCGAATCGCGCGTGAGGGCTTGCGGTGACGCAGGGGGGGAGTGGTAGGTTGTTAGCGCAACAACCCATTCACATCATGACCGATAAACCTCGACTCTCATTTTGGCAGATCTGGAACATGTCTTTTGGATTCTTCGGGATCCAATTCGGCTGGGGTCTGCAAATGGGCAACATGTCCTCGATCTATGAATATCTTGGCGCCAAGGAAAACGAGCTACCGCTGTTGTGGCTCGCCGCGCCGCTGACAGGTCTAATCGTGCAACCGCTAATCGGTGCGATGAGCGACCGCACTTGGCATCCGTTCTGGGGTCGTCGTCGGCCGTATTTCCTCATCGGTGCGATCTTCTCGTCGCTCGCATTGCTGTTCATGCCGCACTCCGGGACTTTGTGGATGGCTGCCGGACTTCTGTGGATCCTCGACGCGTCGGTAAATGTG
>JBIKIK010000140.1:0-4781 GCA_044361655.1 Luteolibacter sp.
AACTACGACCTCATCCGCCGCAAAACCGGCGGCTACGGCGGGCTGCTTTCCTTCACGCTCAAAAACCTCAAGAAAACCCCCGCCTTCTACGACGCCCTCCGCCTCTCCAAAGGCCCGAGCTTCGGCACCAACTTCACTCTGGTCTGCCCCTATGTGATGCTCGCCCACTACACGGAACTCGAATGGGCCGAAGCCTGCGGCGTCCACCCCTTCCTCATCCGCGTCTCCTGCGGTAAAGAACCGATCGAGACCATTATCAAGGCATTCGAAGACGCGCTTAAAGATGCCTGACCGTGAAGAGATAGCGGATGATAAAGCCACATCTTCACCGTGGTGGCGTGCAAGCAAAGCTTTGCGTCACCAAATCACAGCATGCGCGGAAAAATCGCCCGCAACGAAGCCTGCCATTTTTCCAGAAAGGCCAGATTGCGCACACTTCGCGCAGCATCCGTCTCAACCAAGGGATCCGCATCTTCGTAGCGTGAGAATGCGGCACACTCGCATTCAATCCGATCGTTCACGCGCGCGATCACGCCCTCAAGCTCCTCGCGGCAGCGCTGCGTTTCATCCTCCAAGAGTGCGCGACCAAGCGCAGACTTCGCATCATCGCGCTTGCGAATGAGCGCCTCACATTTCTGCATCGTCGAGCCCACTCCGGCGAAAAGATCCATCAGCGAATCATCCACCGCGCCGCGCGGATCAATCTTTGTTCCGCGCAACTCGAGCCAATGCGACAGGCGCCGCGACGGGCTCGCAAGAATGTCATGCGCACGCTGCAAATCAGCAAAATCCCCTTCACCGCCGCCCGCATCCGGATGCAGCCGTTTGCCCGCCTCACGAAACGCCTCGCGCAACTCCTCGGCGCTGATCCCAAGGCGCTTCTCCACGCCAAGCATTTGAAAGGCATCGAATATCGGCATGACTGCGACGAAATCTGGGACCTCGCGCCAAGACTGGCAACTCCCTTTGCGGTCAGTTCATTTCATTAAAACAAAAAAACCGCCGCCCGGAATGACCGAACGGCGGTTTGATGATTTCTATCTCCGCATCAGGCGCTGACCGCTGAAGCTTTCGCTTCGAGCGCTTTCTTTGCCTGGGCGACGATGGCCGAAAACGCGGCTGCATCGGTGATCGCGAGGTCCGAGAGGATCTTGCGGTCGGCCTCAATGCCAGCGGCTTTGAGACCTTCGATGAAGCGCGAATAGGTCAATCCCTCGGCGCGAACGGCAGCATTGATCCGCTGCGTCCACAACCTGCGGAACTGGCCTTTGCGACGCTTCCGGTCGCGGTATTCATAGGTCATCGCCTTGCGGACGGCGTCCTTGGCGTAACGGAAGAGTTTCGAGCGGAATCCGCGGAAACCCTTGGCACGCAGCAACACGCGCTTGCGACGCTTGCGGCTGGCCGGTGAGTTGGTTGCTCTTGGCATGTGGTTGTTTCTGTTCTGACAGGTCGTTGTTTACTTACCTCCCACAGTCTCACCTGTCGTGCTTCCCTTGCGGGATCAGGCTGTGTGGAGGCCGTCCGATTCGCGGACGGGGGCGCTTTCCGTTGCCGGCTTCAGTTTCAGTGGAAGGGAAGATTCTCTTTGACGTTTCTAATGTCAGCATCGGAAACAAGGCATGCTTGACCCAGCCTGCGCTTGCGCTTGCTGTTCTTGCCTTGCAGCAAGTGGCGTGCTCCTTGTTTGCGACGAAGGATCTTCCCCGTACCTGTCACCTTGAAGCGTTTGGCAACGGCTTTCCGTGTCTTTGCTTTTCCAGAGACTCTTGGCATGGGGCGCGAAAACTAACCACCCACCCACCCTTGGCAAGTAAAAAACGGCATCTTTTCTTAGAAATCCGAGGATGCCCAACTTCTTTCGCTTCGCACAACTGTACACTTGCAAGTTTCGTTCTCCGGATTTGGATGCCCCCGGCCCATGGCGTCCTCCTTTTCCTTCGAATCCCTCAATCAAGCCCAACGCCAGGCGGTCGGCGCCCTCGACGGCCCCGTGCTCATTCTCGCCGGCGCCGGCACGGGCAAGACCCGCACCGTCACCTGCCGCATCGTCCACATGCTCGAGCGGAAAATCCCCGCCTCGGAGATCCTCGCCGTCACCTTCACCAACAAGGCCGCGAGCGAAATGCGCGAACGCATCGCCGGCATGGTTTCAAAAAAAGCAGCGTCGGAAATGACCGTCTGCACCTTCCACTCGCTCTGCGTCCGGATCCTGCGCGGTGGCATCGACAAACTCGGCTACAAAAAGAATTTCTCGATCTGCTCGTACTCGGACCAAGTCGGTATGATGAAACAATTACTCGTCCGCAAAGGCGGCAGCGATGAAAAGATCAAGCCCGAGATCGTGCTCAGCGCGATCTCCGGCGCAAAAAACAAAGGGCTCGATCCCGCCGATCTCGATGATGACTTTTTCGCCACGCTGGCGGTCGCCTATCAGAACGAACTCCGCGCGCAGAATGCGGTCGATTTCGACGACCTGCTCCTGCTCGCCGAGAAAGTCCTGCGCGAACATGACGATGTCCGCGAGCAATTCCGCCAACGCTTCACACGCGTGACGGTCGACGAGTTTCAAGACACCAACTCCCTCCAAATGCGCTTGTTGCAGCAACTCGTGGGCGCGCCTTTTCATGTCTGCGTGGTCGGCGATGACGACCAATCGATCTATGGCTGGCGTGGAGCGGAAACAGCCAACATCCTTGAATTCGAGCGTTTCTTCCCAAACCCGAAAATCATCCGCCTCGAGGACAACTACCGCTCGACCCATGCGGTCCTACACACCGCCAACAGCCTGATCCGCCACAATCGCGGCCGTCGCGAAAAATCCCTGCGCACCACCCGGCCGCCCGGCGAACCGGTACGCATCGTCGCCATGCCGGGCGATGATGAGGAGGCGGAGTTTGTCGCGGAGGAAATCCTCGCCGGAAAAGGCAGCTCACGCAAATGGGAGGACTTCGCCGTGCTCTTCCGCACCAACGGACAGAGTCGCAAACTCGAGCTCGCGCTGCGTGAACGTAAGATCCCCTACCGCATGATCGGCGCGCAAAGTTTCTACGACCGCCGCGAAGTTCGCGATGTACTGGCCTACACCCAGTTGATGGTCTCGCCCGAAGCGGATGTGCCACTACTCCGCATTCTCAACGCGCCCAACCGCGGGATCGGGCAATCGACCGCCGTGCTCGCGACCGACTGGAGCCGCGAGCACAACCAGTCGGTGTGGGAAGCTCTCTGCGATCCAGAATTCACCAACTCGCTCGGTGCCAAAACACGCAGCGCGATCGAGGATTTCGTCGCACTGATCTCCGGCGCGAAAAACCGCATCGATTTGAAAAATGATAACCCGGCCGATGTGTTGGGCGAACTGCTCAAAGAGATTGATTACCTTCCATGGATAGGACGCGGATGCAAAACCGACCAAGAACGCCAACAACGCGGCGAAGGCGTGCAAAGCATTCTCGACAGCCTCCGCGATCACGCGATGAAGGGCAAAAAGCTCCAAGCTTTTCTCGACGACAGCGCACTCGCGTCGGATCGCGAAGATGATGACATCGAGAAAAAACAAGGCGCCACGCTCATCACGCTCCATGCCTCGAAAGGCCTCGAGTTTCCCGTTGTGTTTCTCGTCGGGCTTGAAGAAGGATTCCTCCCGCACTCACGCAGCATCACCGAAGGCACCAAAGACGAGGAACGCCGCCTGCTCTATGTCGGCATCACCCGCGCGCAGGACCAACTCACGATGACTTATTGCTCGAAACGCGTTAAGTGGGGACAGGAAACCGCCTGCCAAGCCAGCTCATTCATCGGCGAACTCGACGACGCCCACCTCGAGCACACAAGCTACGAAGAAGTCCTCGCCTACGAACCGGATAGTGAGGAACTTAGCAATTTCTTCAGCAACCTGAAGAACATGCTCGGCAGCGATCAGCAATGATCTGCACACCCAACACGCCATTGCGTGATGGGGGCCGATGACCACACCGAGTACCATGTCGCCGCATGCGGACATTTGATCCACATGCAATCGCATCATGAAAGTCCTGCTCATGCATCGCGGCGATGGCCATGCCGGCGGTGGTCAGATCCAGATGAACCGCCTGCGCGATGGACTCCAATCTCGCGGCGTTGAAGCCCGCATTCTCTGCAGGGACGCTTCGCAAAAAGACTCGGTACTCATGCCGAGCCGACCGCATGTCGAAAAATTTCTGCGCCGCATCACAAGGCCGATCGGGCTTCACGACATCCACCTTCTCAGCTCTTTCGATGTCCCGCGCATGCCGGAATTCACCGCCGCCGATCTCATCGACATCCACTGCACGCACTGCGCCACACTGAGCTACCTCGCCCTACCGCGCATCACTGCCGACAAACCCGCCGTCTTTACCTTCCACGACATGTGGCCCATCACCGGCCACTGCCACGCAAGCCTCGACTGCGAACGATGGAAAACCGGCTGCGGCAAGTGCCCCTACCCGCTCACCGAACCCGCTATCAAGCGCGACGCGACAGCCATCGAGTGGCAACTTAAAAATCATGCCTACCAGCGCTCGAAGTTCACGATCGTCACCCCCAGCAAATGGCTGCGCAACCTCGTGCGACAAAGCATGCTTGCCACCTTCGATGTCCGCCACATCCCACACGGCATCGACACGGAAATTTACCAACCGATCGATAAAGACCTCGCCCGCTCCATCCTTGGAATCCCGCGGGACAAAAAAATCCTGATCTTTGGAGCTGAGACAATGAAGCGCCCGCTCAAAGGCGCAGACCTCTTAATCATGGCGCTG
>JBIKIK010000141.1:0-4777 GCA_044361655.1 Luteolibacter sp.
GGAGGAAGGGCGTGAGATGTCTTCTTGCGAAGTGGAGCTTGCGGCGAATTTTCTTTTGGACGCGGCGGTGGCCGATGAGCGCAAGGCGAGCTTGCTGGAGGCTATGTCGGTGAAGGGTGAGAGCGCGACGGAGATTGCGGTGTTTGTGGAGGAGTTTTTGCGTCACGCGGTTGATCCCGGCTTGGGTGAGCTTGATTTGCCCGGGCCGACCTTGGATGTGTGCGGTACTGGCGGCGACAAGTTGGATTTGTTCAATGTTTCGACGACCGCGATGTTTGTGGCGGCGGCTGCTGGAGCGGTCGTGGTGAAGCACGGCAACCGTGGCATCACCTCGAAGAGTGGCGGGGCGGATGTGTTGGAGGCGCTGGGGGTGAGGATTGATTTGCCGCCGGATGAATTCCGGCGCTGCGTCGAAAAGGCTGGCGTGGGATTCATGTTTGCGCCGAACTATCATCCGGCTTTCAAGGCGGTGGTTGGCGTGCGCAAGATGCTTGCCGCGCGCGGGGTGCGGACAATTTTCAATTTGATCGGACCTTTGTTGAATCCGGCCAAGCCGCAGTGCCAGTTGGTTGGGGTGTTTTCACGCGACCTGTGTCCGGTCTTTGCGGAGATCCTTGAGCGGCTCGGGCGTGAAAGTGCTTGGGTGGTGAATGGTACCACGGCGGATGGTCGGGCGGTGGATGAATTTAGCCTCATGGGGACGACGCGATTGTGCGTGACAGGTGGCAAGCGTTCGCGATTGGATGCCGAGTGGAGTCCGCGCGACTTTGGCATGGAGCCGGTGGGGGTCGAGTCGCTGCAGGGTGGGTCGGCGGCTGAGAATGCGGTGATGCTGAGGGAAATTTTGGGCGGCAAAGATCGTGGGCCGAGGACCGAGATGGTGGTTTTGAATGCCGCGGCGGGGATTGCCTGCGCGGGGATTGCCGGCTCGATGAGCGAGGGGATTGAGATCGCGCGCGAGATGATCCGCAGCGGGGCGGCGATGGAGCGGCTTGAGCGCTTGCGTGAGGCTTCGAGGTGAAAGAAGAAGGTTCAAGTTTCAAGTGTTCAAGTTTCAAGGGAAGAGGCCTGGACGCTAAACCCTTTAGTTTGCTTGACATTTTGGCTGGCGTTAGTGTTTTTGGGTCAAGCGCATGGCGGGCAAACACATGGATGCCGGTATTTTGTCGCGTCTGGAGGCCCGGACGCGATTTGTGAAGGTGTTGGTGCGATGTGCCTTTGTGTTGTTTTGCGTGAGCCTTGGATTTGTGGTGGTGGCGACGGCGGTGCCGCAGCACAAATTGTTGAAAAAACTTGAGGCCAAGGTGGCGGAGGCCAGAGAGCGTGAGCGTGTGGCGTTGGCCGAGAGGGATCATCGCCGGATTGAGCTGCAGGCTTTACGGGAGGATCCGGCGTATCTTGAGATTCATGCGCGTGACCGTCTGGACATGTGTCGCGATGGCGAAAAGGTGCTGCGTTTCAAGCGCGAGCGTTAGATTTTTGTGCAGCATTCGTGCTTGGCGCGTGTGTGTGGGGAAGTTATTTCGGGGCATGCGGGATGACATTGAGCGCGTGTTGATCGATGAAGCGGTGATTGATAAGCGGCTTGATGCGATGGCTGCGGAGATTGAGCGGGATTTTCCGCAGGGGCCGTTGGTGGTGATCATTTTGCTCAAGGGCGCTTTAGTGTTTGCTGCCGATCTTTTGCGGCGGGTGCCGCGGGTGTTGGAGATCGAGTGTCTCAATGTAGCGAGTTATCACGGGGGTATGGAGAGCTCGGGCGTGGTGGATTTTTTGGATCGTCATTTCCCCGAGGTGAAGGGGCATCAGGTTTTGTTGCTCGATGACATTCTCGACACCGGGCGGACGCTGCATGCGGTGTCGCGGAGGCTGATGGATGAGGGCGCTTTGGCCGTCAAAACAGCGGTGCTTTTGGCCAAGGACAAGGTGCGCGCGGCGGGGGTGGAGGCCGACTATGTGGGCTTTGAAATCGGCGATGACTTCGTCGTGGGCTACGGCCTCGACTACCAAGGCAAGTACCGCAACCTGCCGTATGTGGGGATTTTGAAAACTGGATCGATTTAACCGATTAGGTCGCCGATTGAGCCGAAGTCCGGTGAGAAGAGCCGTTTGTAAGTGCGGGCCGCGTAGCCATCGGTCATGCCGGCGAGGTAATCGCAGATCAGTCGCGCGCGGGTCGCGGCGCAATCGGTGGCGGTGATTTCATCGGCGTTTTCGGCGGACATCAGCTGGAAGTTTTGTCCGTCGATGCTTTCGCGGTCGATGTAACGGGTGCCGAGGACCTCCCAGAGTTGGCGAAGCATGCGGCTGCCTTTCAGCTCGAGTTGTTTGAGTTGGGGCGAGAGGAAGACCACCTCGAAGGCGAGTTTTTTGAAGATCTCGGATTCGGCTTTCGCGTGTTCGTCGATGACTAGTTGGTAGCGGTGGCGGTTGGTGAGGTGGCTGAGGAAATTGGTTTGCGATTCGAGGCGTGTCGCGCGGATGTAGCGACCGATGCGTTTGCCGACGAAGGGATCCACGCGGCGCTGGCGGATGGCGCGGATGAGGTCGCCGAGGGGTGTGGCTTCACCGATTGGGTGATTGCGGCGTTCGGCCCATGCTTCGATTTTTTCGATGTGGAGAAATCCGGCGCGGACGCTGTCGGAGAGGTCGTTGAGCGAGTAGGCCGTGTCGTCGGCCCAGTCCATCACCTGGCACTCGATTGATTTGAACGAATCGCGCGCTTTGCCGGGCGGAAGTTCGAGCGGGAAGTCGTGACCGGCGAGGACCCAATCGAGTTGCGATTGCTGGTCGTCGTAAATGAAATGGTTGTGCGGGTTGTGGCCGAGCGATGTCTTGAGTTCGCTCCACAGCGATTTGTATTTCAGGATGCCGTCGACAAAGGCGCGGGTGGGATCCATGCCAGTGCGTTTGGCGGAGAAAATCCTCTCGGTGAGCAGGCGCAGGGTTTGAGCGTTTCCTTCGAAGCCGCCTTGGTCGGCCATGAGGTGGTTGAGCGAGCGTTCGCCCGCATGACCGAAAGGCGGATGGCCAAGGTCGTGGGCGAGGCAGGTGGCTTCGATCAGGTCGGGGTCGATGAAAAAATCCGGCTCGAGCGGTCCATCGCTTTGGGATTTGAGCCAGAGGCAGATCGACTTTCCAATTTGCGCGACCTCAAGCGAGTGGGTGAGGCGGGTGCGGTAGAAATCGTATTCGCCGCTCCAGAAAACCTGCGTTTTGCTTTGAAGGCGGCGGAAGGTGGGTGTGTGGAGGACACGGTCGCGATCGATCTGGAAATGGCTGCGGTAGTCGCCGGCATCTTGCTGACCCGAGAGGCGTTCGGTGTCGAAATGTCCATAGAAGCGGTTTTGCATGCGGGCGGTGGCGTGGGTTTTTTGTGCTGGATCAGGGTGAAAGTCGCTCGATTTTCCAGCCATCGGTCTTGCGTGAATAGAGGAAGCGGTCGTGGAGTCGGGCGGGGCTGCCTTGCCAGAACTCGATGGTCGTGGGGACGACGCGATAGCCGCCCCAGAACGGTGGCAGCGGGATGTTTCCATCGGCGAAGCGCTCGCGGATTTTGCTGAGTTTTGCGTTGAGCACTTCGCGTGAGGCGATCACTTCGCTTTGATTCGAGACCCACGCGCCGATTTGCGAATCGAGCGGGCGTGAGTGGAAATAGGCGGTTGATTCTTCGAGGGTGGCTTTCTCGACGCGGCCTTGGATGATCACTTGGCGTTCGAGCGTGAGCCATGGGAAGAGCAGGCAAACTTGCGGGTTGGCGCGCATGTCTGCGGCCTTGCGGCTTTCGTAGTTGCTGAAAAACACGAAGCCATTTTCATCGAAGCCTTTGAGCAGTACCGTGCGTTGCAGAGGGGTGCCTGTGGCTCCGACGGTGGCAAGGGTCATGGCACACCCACATCGGTGGCGGTTTTGAACCAGTCGCCAAATTGTTGGATCGGATCCGCTTTGAGGTCGGCGCGACGCAAGCCGCGGTTAGAGTATTCCTTTCGAAAATCGGCCAAATTCACAACACATCCATAGCCGCCATGCACCGACATGCAAGGCTATCATTGGCGTGATGGCTCATGAAAGTGTGAAGCAATCGATCGTGTTGGCGCGGGTGAGATCGGCGAGGTGCTCGGGGCTTGTGTGCAGGGCTTTGGCGAGGGCATCGCCGATGGTGGGCAGATTCGCGGGGTGGTTGAGATTTCCGGAGAGCTGGTGGGTGGTGAACTCGGCCGGCGGAGTCATGTCGGGTGCGTCGGTCTCGAGTAAAATCAGTTTGGGTGGCAATTGCCGGAAGACATCTATCGTGTGGGATTTTTCCGGTTTGAGGAAATAGCCGGATAAGGAAAATCGCGCGCCGAGCGGAATCAGGCGGCGGGCGGTTTCGATCGATCCGTTGAACGAATGGAGTAGAAATTTTTCCGGCGGCGCTTGATGTTTGAATGCGTCGAACAGGGGTTCCCATGCGCGAAGGCAGTGGATCGTTGCGCAGCGGTTTAGCTCGCGGGCAATGCGGAGTTGATCGATGAAGATTGGGGTTTGAATTTCGATCGACGGGCTATCAATCCAGCGGTCGAGGCCGCATTCGCCGATGCTGGATTGCGGGTATTTGATCAGCAATGCGGTGAGTCTTTCCTGCCAACCGGGGCGCGTGGTGTGTGCGTGCCATGGGTGGATTCCGAAGGCGGGGATGATGAAATCCGGGTGGGCGACGGCAAGGGATTCGACCTTGGACCAATCGTCTTCGCGGGTGGCATTGACGATGCATTTCTCGATGCGCGCTTCGCGCATG